>JAICSR010000227.1 GCA_025936795.1 Ktedonobacterales bacterium
CACACGCCACCCCGCTGGCCAGATGAGCGATGGCGCGAGGAGGAGAGCGATGCTGCGACGATTCAGTGACGCGCGCTCCTACACCTGGCTCTCCATCGCCGCCGCGCTGGTGACGATGGGGCTGAAGTTCTTCGCCTATCAGCTGACCGGCTCGGTAGGGCTGCTCTCCGATGCGGTGGAATCGGTGGTCAATCTGGTCGCCGCGCTGGTGGCGCTCTGGGCGCTCTGGCTGGCCGGGCAGCCCGCCGATGAAGACCATCACTATGGCCACTCCAAGGCGGAGTATTTCTCCAGCGGGCTGGAGGGCGCGCTGATTCTGGTGGCTGCTGGCAGCATCGCCATCGCCGCATGGCCGCGCCTCTTCCATCCGCAGCCACTGGAGAGTGTCGGCCTGGGACTGGGGGTCGCCGTCTTCGCCGCCGCGATCAATGGCGCGGTCGCCTATCTGCTGTGGCAGGGAGGCAAGCGCTACCGCTCGGTGACGCTCAACGCCGATGCGCGCCACCTGCTGACGGATGTCTGGACGACGGTGGGTGTTGTCGTCGCGGTGGCGCTGGTGCATGTCACGGGCTGGCTGATCCTCGACCCGATCATCGCGCTGGCCGTCGCGCTCAACGTGCTCTGGACGGGGCTACGGCTAATCCGCGAGAGTGGCTATGGTCTGCTCGACACGGCGCTGCCCCAGGCCGACCAGGAGACCATCGCGCGGACGCTCGCGCCCTATCGCAGCGAGGGCATCGAGTTCCACGCGCTGCGCACGCGCAGTTCGGGCGCGCGGCGCTTCGTCTCGCTGCATGTGCTGGTTCCCGGCGCCTGGACGGTGCAGCAGGGCCACGACCTCTGCGAGAACATCGAGCTGGCGCTGCGCCGCGCGATGGCGGACACGACCGTCTTCACGCATCTGGAGCCGCGCGAAGACCCTGTCGCCTGGGAGGATCAGGACCTCGACCGCCGACTCGAACAGGTGGAGGACAGCGGCGCCCAGCGCTAGCGACGGTGAGCCGCAGCGCCGCGCTTGACGCTCGCCGCGCGCCGACACTATACTACTGGCGACCCCTGGCGGCGCCCGCACTCAGCGGCGCCGCCCCGCCGACGTAGCTCAATGGCAGAGCAACGGTTTTGTAAACCGTAGGTTGTCGGTTCGAGTCCGACCGTCGGCTCCCCTCATAAATACTGAATAGAACAGCGACAATGCCCCGATCACTCGCCCTCCCTCGCGCGTGTGTCGGGGCGTTTGACCCAGTAACTGACCCAGTATTAAGAAAAGTGAACCTGTAAGAAAAGTGAACCTGGAAATTGCCATTTGCAGTTGCTCCTGTGGTGTCCACGGCTGGGGTTGCCACTGTACTGCTGGGCATGAGCGCGCTCAGAACGCTATGCGAGTCGGGAGTTGTGCTAGTTTGTTGAGTTGACAGAAAACGCTCGGTTGGCTACAAGGGCGTCATCGTACCACTCCTTCAGCCCAACCGAGGTGATTTCGATGATACGCGATTTCGACGACTTCTGCGCCTGGATGTACGCCCTCATCAGCGACCTGTTTATTCCACTCGCCGCGTCGGTCGCACGTCCTGGCCCCGCGCCTGTCTGTACAGACGCCGAGTTGATCACGATGGCGATTGTCGGTGAGTGCTGCGGCTGGGATCAGGAAACCGACCTGCTCAGTCGTTGGGGTGAACATCGTGATCTGTTCCCACATCAGCCCGAATGCTCGCGCTTCAATCGCCGCCGCGACCTGGCGCCGATGATCAATCGGTTGCGCATCGGTTGCGCCAAGCAATTGTCCACGCCCTCGATCTGGCTCAGGGCTCCCTGTGCATCATCGATAGTTTGCCCGTCCTCGTCGTGCAGTTTTACTATGTGCCCCAGGCCAGTGTTGAGTGGAAGATCGCGGGAGCGGCCTTCGGACATTGCTGTTCCCAAAAAAGCAGGCCATCTTTAGCTACAAACTGCATCTGCTCCTCACCCAGAGCGGGGTCATCCGCGATTTTGAACTGGCGTCCGCCAATTTCCCTGACCTGCGCTCCCTTCGCAACGTTGACCTCATGACCGTGCCGCGCAGCAACCAGCATCACCAACCTTCCGACGGATTTCGCCAATTACATGCGCATCGGCGGCAACTCATCGCCTTATGAACAGGTCGGTAGGCGCGCAATAGATGCGTCAGCCTATGGTTCCTTTCGTTCAACATCGAAGATTCTACCCTGGTGGGTTACTGCCCTCTTGCTCACTTTACTCATTGCCACAAACGCTTAACTCGATGCTGCGCGGGTGACCGAAATCCAGGTCTTCTGCGCCTACGACAATGAGCGGCAGCTTTCCGCCTGGCAGAACACGCTGGGCAGCAGTCCAACCAGCAGCGCCAACTGTTGCTATGATAGGGCAGGGCAGCGTGTACGGTAGCATGTAAAGCGCTGCGGAGGATATTCTCCGCAACGCGGCTGGGCGGCGACGACGAAGACGGCGAGGACAGCGCATGACGAGTGAGCCAGCGCCCGTGTGGACGCCCACATTGGCGGCTGTTCCTGCGCCCACGCTGGATGAGGCGCATGTGTGGCGCGCCGACGTGCGACAGATGCGCTCGCAGCTTGAGCAGTACACCAGCCTGCTGAGCGATGATGAAACGCGGCGTGCGACGGGTTTGCTGGTCGAGAATGATCGCGTGCGATTCGTCCTGGCGCATGGCCTGCTGCGGCTCCTGCTAGGCGCCTACCTGGCCCTTCAGCCGGCTAGCCTGCGGTTTGACACTGGCCCACATGGCAAACCTGCGCTGACGTCGGCGCCAGACGATCTATGCTTCAATCTGTCGCATGCGGGCGATCAGCTGCTCATCGCGTTCGCGCGCCAGCGTGATGTTGGGGTGGACATCGAGCCTATCCGCTCGCGCCTCGACCCGCAGCTCGATCACGACGCGCTCGCCGCCAGCTTCTTCGCGCCACAGGAGCAGGCGGCATTGCGCGGGCTGACGGGCGACGCGCGGGCAGCCGCCTTCTACGTCTGCTGGACTCGCAAGGAAGCCTATCTCAAAGCCACTGGCGAGGGGCTGCTGGCGCCGCTGAACGCCTTTCGCGTGCCGCTCACCCCGATTCCGCCGCTGCGACCCCATCTTATGCCCGACAGCGTGGCCCCGCAGTGGGCGCTGCATGATCTGCCGCCGATCCCCGGCTACGCGGCGGCGCTCGTCGTGGCTTGCGCCGCGCGCCCCCCGGCGCGCATCTCGTGCTGGCAATTTCAGCCGTAATGGTCCGCCTCACCCGCTCCCTGCGCTCCTCAGACCCGTGTGTGAGCGGGCTCACGCGCGCGCTGTGACGTGCGCCACAAATCGAGGATGAATCAGGTTTCGTGACGCTTGCCGTAACTATCTCGTTACGCCGTTCCGCTATTTCTGAGGGTGGAGGCTGCGCTCGATACGCGGCGAGTCAGTCTCCTGCCGTTCCGCGATCTGCGCACACCACGATACAAGGAGCCTCTCTCGATGTCCATCACTGATTCTGCTGATTCCACCAGCAACATCCTGTCGTTCGACGCCTGCCTGAGCCAGCTGGCTGAGCAGCACATCACCTTGCGCGCCGAGGGTGGCAGCGTCGTCTATGAGCCTGCTCCCCCGCCTGCGCTGGCCGCCGCGCTCGCGCCACATGCCTCGGCGATGCTGGCCGCGCTCGACGCCAGTGGCGGCGCGGTTGCGTGGTGTCCATTGACGCCGAACCAGAAAGCGCTCTGGTATCTTCAGGCAATCAATCCAGCGGCGGTGGAGTATAACCAGGCGGCGGCGATCAAGGTCGCGCTGCCGATGGATCGCGCCGCGCTGAGTTATGCGGTGGATGAGGTCACGCGCCATGCGCCCGTAATTCGCTCGTGCTTTGCGGCGATTGACGGGACACCATTCCAACAGATCCGCGCGAGCCTGCCAACGCCGCTCACCTTCGAGGATGCTGTGGGCTGGGACGACGCGCGGCTCGAAGCGCGCCTGAGCGACATCCTGCACCAGCCCTATGCGCTCGAGCGCCCTGAAATGTTTCACGTGCACGCCTTCGATCTGGGAGCGGGCGCGCATGCGCTGATGTTTCGCGCGCACCATATCATCGCCGATCTCTGGTCGCTGACGCTGGTGATGGAGCAGCTCTGCCAGGTCTATGCCGTAGCGCGCGCGGGCGAGTGGCTGCGGCTGCCGGAGCCGTCCTTCCCCTACCCCGACTATGCGCTGGCCCAGCGCGCCATGCTGGAGGGACCGCGCGGCGAGGAACTGCGCGCATTCTGGCGCGAGCAGTTGCGCGACGCGCAGCCCGGCCTGGACCTGCCCGCCGATTGCGCGCGGCCTGCCCAGATGAGCGGGCGCGGCGGCCTGTACCACTTCGAGCTTTCGGAAGCGCTGACCGGCGACGTGTTGCGCGCGGCGCGGGCGCTGCACACGACGCCCTACACGTTCATGCTCAGCGCGCTCCAGGTGATGTACTTCCGCCTGACGGGCCAGCGCGACCTGCTGACGGGTACGCCGATGCATGGCCGACGCGACAAGCGCACCCGCGAGACGATTGGCTACCTCTCGAATATGACTGTGCTGCGCAACCATCTCGACCCGCAGGAAACCTTCGCAGAGGTGGTGGAGCGCATGCGCAGCGTCGTCAACGGTGCGCTGCTGCGCCACGACTACCCCTTCCCGCTGGTGGCGGAGCTGGCGCCGGGCGAGCGTGAGCCGGGCCGACCGGTGCTGGTGGAGACCTCGTTTACGCTGCTTCAGTCGGGCGATGCGCAGGGCGCCATCGCTGCCTTCCCGCTGGATAGGCGCGGCGTGCGCTTCAGCCTCTCCGATCTCCCGCTGGAGTCGCTCTCGACCCATCCGCGCTTTGCGCCCTTCGACCTCTCGCTGCTGGCGGCGCAGCTAGCGACGACCATCGCCTGCGCCTGGCAGTATAGCGCCGACCTGTTTACCGAGCAGACCATCGCCCAGTACGCCGCCCGATTCCAGACGCTGCTGGCCAGCGTCACCGCCGACCCACAGCGCCGGCTTGGCGAACTCGATCTGCTGCCGCTGGAGGAACGCGCGCAATTGCGCGTCTGGAACGCGACACAGACGCCCTTCGATCTGCGCCTGCGCGTCACCGATCTGGTCGCCGCCAGCGCCAACCGACGTCCTGAGGCGCTGGCCGTGGATGATCCGGAGCGGGCGCTGACCTATGGCGCGCTTGATCGGCTCACCACTCAGATTGGCAGGGCGCTCCAGGCGCGCGGTATTGGCAACGGAGCCTTTGTCGGTGTGCATCTGCGCCGCTCGCCGCAGACGCTGGCGGTCTTGCTGGGCATCCTCAAGGCGGGCGCGGCCTACCTGCCGCTGGACCCCGACTATCCTGCCGCGCGACTGACCTACATGCTGGAAGATAGCGGCGCGCCGCTGGTCATCAGCGATGCGGGCGATGCGGGCGATGCGGGCGACGCCAGCGATGCGTCGGCCTGGCTCGCCGATGCGCCTGCGCGCTGCCTGCCACTCGCGCTGGCCGACCTGCTGGCAGACGCGGCGGCGCGCGAAGAGACGCCGATAACGCTCGCTGACGCGCAGCCTGACGACCCGGCGTATATCCTCTACACCTCTGGCTCGACAGGCAAGCCCAAGGGCGTGGTAATCCCGCATCGCGCGCTCACCAACTTCCTGCTGGCGATGCAGCGCACGCTCAGCCTCTCGCCTGCTGATCGCATGCTGGCGCTGACCTCGATCTCCTTCGACATCGCCGGGCTGGAATTGTACCTGCCACTCGTCGCCGGGGCGCGCCTGCGCGTCGCCACGCGCGACGAGGCCACCGACGCCTTTCGTCTGGCGGCGCTGCTGCGCGAGTGGCGGCCTACGTTCGTGCAGGCGACGCCCGCGACGTGGGCGATGTTAGTGGAGGTCGGCTGGGAGGGCGCGCATGGCCTGACGGCGCTCTGTGGCGGCGAGGCGCTGGGCCGCGATCTGGCGGATGCGCTGCTGGCGCGCGCTGACCGCGTCTGGAACATGTATGGGCCAACGGAGACGACGATCTGGTCGGCGATGCGCCAGGTGGAGGCGGGCGCCGCGCCAATCTCCATCGGCTGGCCCATCGCGAATACGACCTGCTATGTACTCGATGAGTGCGGCGCCGAAGCCGCGATTGGCGCGCCAGGCGAGCTGGCGATTGGCGGGGCCGGGGTCGCGCTGGGCTATCATCGGCGGCCAGACCTCACCGCCGAGCGCTTCGTGCGCTACGCGGGCGAGCGTGTCTACCGCACGGGCGACCGCGTGACGCGCCGACACGACGGCGCGCTGGAGTTCCTGGGACGGCTGGATGGTCAGGTCAAGCTGCATGGCCATCGCATCGAGCTAGGCGAGATCGAGAGTGCGCTACGTGCGCTGCCGGGCGTGGCGCAGGCGGCGGCAAGGCTCTTCAGCGCCGAGCATGCGCATCGCCTGGTTGGCTACATCACGCCACACGCGCAGACCACGCTCGATCTGACACAGTTGCGTGGCGAGTTGCTGGCCCGCCTGCCTGGCTATATGGTTCCCTCAGCGCTCGTGACGCTCGATGCGCTGCCCCTGACGCCCAATCAGAAGGTGGACCGCGCAGCCCTGCC
>JAICSR010000207.1 GCA_025936795.1 Ktedonobacterales bacterium
GTTCGCGCTAACGCTCCGCCCATCGCGGGCATGAGGACGTTGGAGAAGGGCGTGGGCAGGTGCGTGGCGTGGGCGACGATCCGATCAATGGTCGCGTCGTCGAGCCGATCGAGCAGGCCCGCCTTGAAGTAGTAGCGATGCGTGCCATACGGAAGCGCATCATCACTCAGGCTCTGCACTGCGGTATACGGCATCGGGCCGAGCGAGGCGAAGTCAGGCTCAAGCGCCTGAAGTGGGGCGAGATCGGCCATCGCCTGCTCGAGCGCGCCGCAATGGCAGGGAACCAGGGCCACCGCTGGCTGAAACCGCATGCGATCCGGCACAAATGGCAGCGGCGGCGCGGCGCCCATAAAGACCAGCGTGAGGGTCAGTTCATCCGGCGCGTTGGCTGCGAAGTCACGGTAGAACGCCATAACCTCCCGCGCGCGAGCGATCTCGAATCCCGCGATGCCGCCAACGACGAGCGGGCCGACCGGGTGCAGTTGGTACTCGAAAGACGTCACGATGCCGAAGTTGCCGCCACCGCCACGAATCCCCCAGAACAAGTCAGCGTTCTCCGTGGCGCTTGTCGTCAGCAAACGCCCATCGGCGGTGACGATATCGGCGGAGAGCAGACTATCTACGGTCGCGCCCAGCTTGCGCTGCAAATTACCGAGGCCGCCGCCGAGCGTTAGTCCAGCAATGCCGGTATGCGAGATCTGGCCGCCAGTGACTGCCAGGCCAAACGCCTGCGTCTCGAAGTCGAGATCGTGCCAGGTGACGCCGCTCTCTGCGCGCGCCGTGCGTGCGACTGGATCAACGCGCACGCCCCGCATCAGCGAGAGATCAATCATCACACCGCCGTCGCAGACAGAGGCGCCGCTGACACTGTGTCCGCCGCCTTTGACGGCGACGAGCAGGTTATGCGTGCGGGCAAAATTGACTGCGGCGATCACATCGCCCGCTCCGGCGCAGCGCACGATGAATGCGGGACGGCGGTCAATCATCCCATTCCAGACGCCGCGCGCCTCATCATAGCCAGCATCGCCAGGCCGCAGGATGATCCCGCGCAACTGATGAGCGAGCGCTGATGCGGCCTCCTCGACCTGGATAGTAGACACGTTCGCTGTGCTGACCATGTTCTCGCTCCCCTTCTGAGGCAGGTGTTTGGATGTGGGCGACGGCCCTATGGACTCTGTGGATTCGTCAGATCATTGATTTCCGCGCCAGCGCGAACGCCGGGTCTGCGCTAATTGCGCGTGGCTGAGATCGGCTGGGCGGGCAGCGCCTCTTCCGATGCGTCCACGAGCTGGCGGTTGCGGATGTAGAGGACAATCAGCAGGATGACGAGCGGCACGAGCATAAACATCCCGCCGATGTTGTCGCCAAAGGCTCCGGGATCGTCATGCTCGAAAATCACCCCGAAGATCTGCGCCAGCAGCGCCAGCACTGAGAGCATGATCGGCGTGACGGACCGCTTGAAGCGATTCCGGCCCACCAGATACCAGATGACGGCGAGCGCGCCGACGACTAGCAGGCCGATGTCGTCAACGCGGTCAATCCACTCAACCTCATCAAAGACCACCATGCCGAAGCCCAGCCCAGCCAGCGCCAGGATGGCACAGGCGAGCAGGTTGTAGCCACGATTGACAGCGTCGCGAACGGTGAGTTTCATCGTTGAGTCTCCTATCGGCAACGGCGGACGCGCCTATGCGCTGGGGATAGCGCTGAGTAGTGGCAGCAGCGCCGTGAGAATCCGACCAATGAAGGTACTCGTGAACAGCGCGGAGCAAGAGCAGCGATGGTGGCCGCTGGGCCGGACGGTCCCGGCTTGCCTCCGAGGACCTACAACAACACGACATGAACCGCGAACGGGACCGCCGCCAGCGCGCCGCTGATGCGCAACCAGAGGGGGATGCGCATTGAATCGCTACGCTACGGCTCTACGATCACTTTGCCAACCATGCCCATGTAGTCGTGCAGGGCGCAGTGGTACTCGTAGACGCCTGGATGGGTGAAGGTGACCGTCACCTGCACGCCAGTGAACACCCAGCCCGAATTGAAGACCGCATCGGTTCCGCTGAGGGTCGCGGAGTAGTTTCCGCCGAAGATTGGCCCATGGCTGGGCAGTGTGGACGCCGAGCAGTCGTCAGCGCACCACGGATTGGTTGGGTCGCCAATCTCATCGCCGAAGGTGATGGTGTGCGGCTCCGCGGATTTGTTGACGAAGCTCACGCTCTCGCCGACGTGGATGACGACCGTGTGCCGCATGTAGGCCATGACATCGGCGCCGACCTCCATGTTGGTATCGCCAGCAATGACGTAGTGGTTATTGGACGCCCGCTGGTCTTGCGCCTTGAGCTGATAGCCTGCGGCGATGATGCGGGATGTCTGATGGCGCCCCTGCTGTTCATACTGCCGCTGCGACTCAGGATACGGAGTCCCTGCGGGCTGCACGACCACAGCGCCGCCCATGCCTGGATGCACCAGGCAGACATATTGGAACGTCCCGGCTTTGGTAAAGGTCAGCGAGAACTCCCGTTCGACGGGGAAGCCCGCTGTCTCCGATGAGACATTCGCCATGGCGCCAGAACTCACGTAGCCTGTGCCGTCGAACATCGCGCCATTGCCGACGGCCGGGGCGAACGGATTGAACTGCGCATTCGGCGCCGCGTTGAACGTCACGGTATGCGGCTCAGCCGAGTGCGCCTGCCACACAATCGTGTCGCCGACATCAATCGTGATCGTTCCAGGCAGAAAGACCATCCCCTGGATCAACATGTTCGGTGACTGGGCGCCGGTCTGCACATACCAGGTGCGAGCCGTGTGGTCGCTGGCCTTCATCGGCGCTGCGCTGACCGTGCCAACCGCGCTCATCGCCAGCAGGCCCGCCGCGACACTGGCAGTCAGCAGAGACCGCATCCGCCATCTGAGAGAAGAAAACATGGCATACCCTCCTTCGTACTGTTCAACACCACCGCCCGTCAGAACCCACTCACAGCGCGGCCCTACTCGGCGGCGACAGCTTATTGAGCGCGACCAGCGCTGGTTTCCGCTCCAACCGACTCTTTGGCCGCAGCAGGGGCAGGGGCTTTGGGCCACCCCACGAACACGCCGATGACAGCCGCGACGACGACGATGATGAGTGTTGGCATGAGCGCTGGCTTCATCACCATCAGCAGCACAATCGCGAGCGATACGACGGTAAAGACGCCGCTGGCGATGTTGGAGACTGGATCGGCGAGCAGAATGGCGATGTCGGAAAGTGATGCGCCGCTGAAGGCGGCCTTCCCAATGGCGCGCATGTTTGGCGCGAGCAGGAGCGGAGAGGCAATACTAATCGCGATGAGCAATCCCAGGCTGACGAGAATCCAGGGCTGCTCCCAGCCCCAACGGGCGAACGTCATGTACGTTCCGAAGATCAGCAGCGAGAGCGCGAAGATCGGCATCAGCTTGCTGATCGTCCGTCCAGCCCCCAGCCATTCCTTCAGCGTGTCCAGCGTGCGCGCCCGATGCATGCGCGTGTGGATGTACTGTTCGAGACATGAGCCGCCGATGATGCCTACTGCAGCGAGGATGTGCAGGTACAGGGCGATGCCATACAGCGTCATACAGGTACTCCTCTGCTGAACGAAAACGGTTCCGTGGTCGGGAGAACAGGGGGGACAGGCGCACCCGTCTCGATGCGCCAGCGCCGACAGGTTCAGCGGAAAGCGCACGGCACAACGAGACGCCACTCCAGGCAACCTGACGTGTGGTTGGTCAGGTTGCCTCACAACGCGATAGTAAGGGTAAGTGTACAGAGGGCGGGGCGGCGGGGCATCTACAGAACTACACATAGTTCTGGGTGGGGGGGAATATCTATACCACCACACGCGGTTCTCGTCAGGAGGGGTCTGGCACGCTGAGCAAGCCGCATGTGACTGCCCAGGCGGCGACCTGCGCCCGTGAACGACAGTCAAGCTTATTCATGATGTGCGCGACATGATTGGCGGCTGTTCCTTCGGTGATCACGAGCGCATCGGCGATTTCGCGATTGCTCAGCCCTCTGGCGATCAGCGTCGCAACCTCGCACTCGCGCCGCGAGAGGGCGTGTGTGGCAGCGGCTGGGAGAGGGCTGGCCGATGGCCCTGATGCGCTATCTGATGCTGCAGCCGATGCTTCATCATCCGCGAGCGCCTCAGCGATCATGTCGGCCAGCGGCGCCGCACGCCCGGCGGTCCAGGCCGTGTCGAACGCTTCTGCGCCAAGTCCATCCTGCATGGCCTGGCGCATCGGATCATAATAGACCTCGCGATAGGAAGGATGCGGAGGAACCTTCAGTGCCTCCCTGAGCGCGTCAGCCGCGCCGAAGAGGCGCGCAGCCTTCCGAAGCATCCCCTGCGCGCGGTACGCTCCGGCAAGCTGTTCCAGACTGTAGGCGAGTTCGGTCTTGAGTTCGCACGCATAACTGCGCTGGATGCACTCGCGCAGGAGGTCGCGCGCGGCCTGGGTCTCGCCCAACCCAAGCAACACTTCGCCGAGGTTACTGAGCGCCGCCACCAGGGTTCGCTCGCTCCCCAACCGGCGGGCGCACGCCAGGCCTTGCTCGATGACGCCGCGCGCACGCTGAAGATCGTGGAGATCAATCGCCAAAATGCCCAGGTTCACCAGCGCAAATGTCTCCGCCTGCAAGTCGCTGGACGCGCGGGCAAGCGCGATGCACGCCTCATAGCATTCAGACGCCGCCTGCACGTTCCCCAGATTGTTCTGTTGGACGCCGAGGTTATTCAAGGCGAGCGCATGCCCATGCTGGTCGCCGCAGGAGCGATAGAGGTCGAGGCTCTGCTGATGCCAGTCCAGCGCCTGGCGATAGTCGCAATGGCGCCAGGCCATCGTGCCGGCTGCGCTGAGCGCCTTGGCCAGCGTCTGTGGCTGCATGTGCGCTGTGTCTGCGCGCGCTAGCAGCGCTTCGAGCCATTGGCGGCCCTCGCCCTGCTCGTCGCGCGCCTCCCAGAAGCGGTCGAGGCTGCCGGCGAGGCGCAACCCGGTTTCTGGGTCATTCTCCAGCAGCCAGCGCAGCGCAGCGCGCAAGTTGTCCCATTCGCGCGCCAGGCGATTGAACCAGAGCGTCTCTTTGGGGCTGTTCTGCTCGCGATCGGCGCTCTCAGCCAGCGAGGTGAACAGGAGCGCGTGACGGCGTTGCGCTTCATGTTGCTCGCCCGTCTGGATCAATTGCTCCAGGCCAAACTCGCGGATGGTTTGCAACATCTGATAGCGCGCCTCGCCATCCTCGCGGTCGTCAGCTTCCGACCTCCGCGTAAGCAGGTTCTTGTCTACGAGCGACGCGATGCCATCGAATATCTGAAGCTGTCGCGCGCCCTCTGCGGCGCCCATGCCCCACACCTGGGACTCGATCAGCGACTCCGCAGCGTCCAGCGAGAAGTCGCCCGCAAAGACGGCTAACTGGCGAAAAAGCGCCTGCTCATCCTCAGTGAGCAAGCGGTAGCTCCAATCAATCGCAGCGCGCAGCGACAGGTGGCGGGTGGGCAGGTCGGGGTAGGAGGTGGCTAGCAATTGCAGCGGTCCACGCGCAGAGGCGTGGTTCAGCCAGTCCCAGATGGCAGTGAGCGAGAGTGGCTTGACACGCGCGGCGGCCAACTCAATCGCGAGCGGAAGGCCATCTAGCGCGGCGCAAATCGCAGCGATGGTCGCCGCGTTGCGTTCGGTCAACTGGAAGTCTGGTTGAACCATTTGCGCCCGCTCGATGAAGAGGCGCACCGAGGCGTATTCGGTCAATTTCGTCCAGGTCGGCAATCGCTGGAGATCTGGCAGGGCAAGCGGCGTGACTGGAAACTGGCGTTCCCACTGCACATGCAGCGGAACACGACTGGTGACGAGCAGCTTGAGTTGTGGACAATCGCAGAGCAGCTCGCTCAACTGAGGCGCCGCTGGAACCACATGCTCGAAGTTGTCGAGGAGGAGCAGCATTTCGCGGTCGGAGAGCGCGCTCTTGAGCCGCGCCAGGATGGAGCGGTCGCCAGCGTCGCGCAGCCCAATCGTCGAGGCGACCTGCGCGACGACCTGATCTGGTTCGGTCAGTGGAACCAGATCAACGAAGAAGACGCCGCCTGGAAACGTGCGCGCGACCGATTCGGCGATGGCGATGGCCAACCGCGTCTTTCCCACTCCGCCGTGCCCCAGGAGGCTCAGGAGTCGGACAGGTGGCTGCTGCAACAACTTCTGGGCGGCGGCAACCTCGCCATCGCGCCCAAGCAACTGGGTTGGTTGCGTCGGCAGATTATGCATGGAGATAGCTCGACCAGCTCGTCAGAAGATATGCCATAAGGCTCCTCGAATATCGCGGTGCGACCTATTTTGGCGCATTATACTACGTCCGCCGTCGAGTCGTCGGAGGCGCAGGCGCCCGATTATCAGGAATGGCTGACCTACGCAGAGCCAATCCATCACCAGCGGCTCAAAGTCATTGCCGAGCAGGATCAGCGGGGTGAGATGTGAGCTATCCCTGCCTGGCAGGTTTTGGGATATCGTATACTTTAGAACAAGTGTCCGTCTGGGCAGCGGCCTTTGGGGGAGAGATATGAGCGACGATGAGCAGAGCATGGCGCTGTCAGCGTTGAATGAGCAGGCGGAGAGGCAGGTGCGACGCACTCTGTATGATGGACGTTGGTTCTTCAGCGTTATCAAAATGCGGCGTGAAGACCCGTGCCTTCAGGCATGGGGATGAAACGCCGCGCGCCCGCAGGCGCAGCCAACCGTACCAATAGCACTAGGGTCTCCGTCCTTTAGGGGGAAGCACAATTCACTATCGCCAGCCAGTGCGCCTGGAACCTTCATTTCCAGAGGTCGCTACGTGACCCTTGGCGCACCGAACTCCAAGTGAAAGGTGAAGTTCCTGCGAGTTTCCCCCTCAAGGACGTAGAGCCTAGCACTACCGCCCATTGCATGTTTACAATCGTTAAGGTATAATTGTAAGCATGCAGCAGA
>JAICSR010000467.1 GCA_025936795.1 Ktedonobacterales bacterium
ACGCCACGCGCGCCGTAGCGCCAGACCCAGCAGCGCCAACGCAGTCAGCCCGACCGTCACGGCGGCGCTGACCCAGCCTAGTCGTCCCAGCGCCGAGATAATGTGGCCCGCGACCAGCAGCAGGAACGCGCCAAGCATCGCGCCATCGAGCGCGGTGAAGCGACGCGGGGCCAGCGCCGCCATCGGCTCCCTCCCCGCGCGCTCGACCTTGCCACGCGCGCGTCGATTGCTCGCCACACTGCCCATCTGCGCATCTCCCTGCCGGTCACGCACGTACCCACATCCCAGAGCGTAGCGGATGCGGGCGTATAGAGGCGAGGGTGGGTGGCTCGCAGGCGCCGGAGAGCCGCCGCGCGATACAATACGGCGATACGTTTGCCAACGCTGATTCCAGCCGCCGCACATCCCGTTCTCATTCTCACGGACCAACGAAGCAGCCCGAAGGAGCCTGAAGCGCCATGAGCCAGCCCGCATCCCAGCCATCCCATGCCAGCAACATCACCAACGCGACCAATGCCCCCACTGTGGCAAAGCGCAAGCGTGTCCCTGGCGTCTATGGCCGCGAGGAGATCGAGTCGAATCAGCTCGAGCCGTGGCCGAATCCGAAGCCTGAGCGCGACTATGTGGTGCATTTTGAGATACCGGAGTTCACCTGTGTGTGTCCGCGCTCCGGCTTCCCCGATTTCGCCACCATCGTGATTGACTATGCGCCGGGGCCAATGGTGGTGGAGCTCAAGAGCCTCAAGCTCTACATCAACGGCTACCGCGACCGCGCCATCAGCCACGAAGCGACGGCCAACCAGGTGCTCGACGACCTGATCGCAGCGCTGCAGCCCCGCTGGATGCGTGTCGTGGCGGAGTTCAACGTGCGCGGCAACATCAAGACGGTGGTCTCTGCCGAGCAGGCCGAGCCAGGCTACGCCGGGCCACGCCCCGCCTACCAGCGCCCCAGCTTCATGGGCATCTAGCGCAGTTCGCGCAAGCAGCCGCGACCCAGCCGCAACTGATGTTGTCTCGATTCACCCCCATAGGGGCAGATGGCGTCGTTGCGGCGCATTCGTGCAGGTTTCAGTTATGACAGCCCCGACGCAGGCCAACGAGAAAGTCCGCGAAAGATCATGGCGCCTGAGCCTGTTTCAGGCGCCCATCTCCCAATGAATCCTCATCACCAACCCGCTGCTAAGTAAACACCCTCATGCCGCGTAGTGAATGGTAGAGAGATCTCTATTTCAGAGCAATCCAGGGTCATCGTGGCTAGCGCGGGACGACACATCGTCGCCGTTTGCGGCAGAGAGGTGGGCGTCTATGACGATCAGCGACGCGCAAGAGGCGCGCGAGGACGTTGACGTCATCCGCCGCTGCCAGCAAGGCGACATCGCCAGTCTTGGAACGCTGGTCGCGCGCTATCAGACACAGGGCGTCCGGCTGGCCTACCTGCTGACTGGCGACCACGCGCTGGCCGACGACATCGTGCAGGATAGCTTCCTGCTGGCCTATCGCGGCATCAAACGCTTCCGGCTGGGCGAGCCGTTCGGGCCGTGGTTCTATCGCATCGTCACCAATCGGGCGCGGCAGCAGCTACGCCACGCCCGGAGCCTGCGCGAGATCAGCCTGGACACGCTCTCGCCAGAGGATGCGGACGAGCGGCAGTTCCACGCGCATATGGACGCAGCCTCAGCGCGCCAGGGCGACCCAGCCCAGCGCGCCGAGTCGGCGGAGGCGCAGACTGCGCTGCTCGCCGCGCTCGACACCCTGCCACACAAACAGCGCGAGGCCGTCGTGCTGCGCTACTACATCGGCTACACCGACCAGCAGATCGCCAGCACGCTCGATTGCCGCCTCGGAACTGTGCAACAACGACTCCACGCCGGGCGCGCCAGCCTTCAGCAGGCGATTCGTCGCCGCTATCCCTGGCTGATGAGCGCGCTCTCTACGCTTTCGACCAGTGAATCTTAGGAGGCGTTACCCCATGTCACGCCAACATCCCGACTTCGATCAACTTGACGATGAGCTACACACCCTCTTCGCTCGAGCTACTGACCATATTGATCCACAGCGCGACCTCGCGGCGAGTGTCCAGCAGCGCCTCGCCCAGGGTGAATCGGCGCCCTCGGCGGGCGCGCATCGCTCGCGCTCCATCGCTGCTACGCTCAGCGTCTTCATCGTCGTCGCGCTGCTCGTCGGCGTACTTGCTGAGCTGCGCGGGGCTGGCGCCCCACGCGGCGTCAACGGGACCGGCGCGCCCGCCACAACAGCTGCGACGGCTACCACCGTACCGTTTACCGTGACGAGTGTAGATCTCGCGGTCAACCCAACCAGCATCGCGGGCAAAGCCTGTGGGAGCGCCGCGACCTTCACCTACACGGCCACCTTCCATATCCCGGCGCACACCGCTGGCGGCTCGATTCACTTCGGCTATACGCTCAACAATGGGCGCTCGCAGACTCCCGGAGCCGTAACAGTCGCCCCCGGCGCGGCCAGCGCGACGTATAGCTTCAGCAGCGCTGGCGTCCTGCCCGCCGACCACACCTATCCCGCGCCAGCGCAAGTGATGGTCACTAGCCCGAATAGCGTCCTCTCGCCGTCAGCGCTGCCGAGCGGCTCCTGTGTGGCGCAGAGTTCAACGGGCGCGACGGGGCCATTCCAGGTCACGAGTGTCACGATGGCAGTCAACCCGACCAGCATCGCGGGCATGCGCTGTGGAACGTCCCTCACCGTCACCTACACGGCGACCTTCCATCTGGCGGCCAACGGCCCTGGGGGAACGATTCGGTTTGACGACACGATCAACAATGGGCGGGGTTCCACACCGGCGAGCGTCATGGTCGCTCCCGGCCAGACGACGGCCAGCTACTCGTTCCAGTGGTCGGGCGCCCTCCCAGCTGATCACACCTACCCAGAGGCGGGTGGCGTGATCGTGCAAAG
>JAICSR010000201.1 GCA_025936795.1 Ktedonobacterales bacterium
AGGAGGGCAGGAAGCCGAGATGCTCGGTTAGCCGCTCATAGAGCAGGCCGAGCGAGTGCGGATAGTTGACCTGCGCGATGCGTCGCATGCTCGCGCCAGAGCCGACGCTATAGGTGGTGGTGGCGACCTCACCGCGACCATCGAGCGTCAGGATCGCCGCGTCGTGAAATGGCGCAGCGTAGAAGGCGCTGGCGGCATGCGCAATGTGATGCTCGACGTACTGCCACTGATAGGGGCCATCGGCGCGCGCGCCTCGGAAGCGCGCTTGCAGATGCAGTGGCGCGCCGCTCGCCAGATGGCGCGGCGCATTGACGATGGAGGCCAGGAAGAGCGGATCCCAGGCGGACTCCCACTCTGATGGCGTGGCGTGCGCGCTCGGCTCCAGCGGCAGCGTGATCGTCGCATCGTCGCGATGGCGCCCCAGCAACAGCGCGGGATCGAACGAATAGGCGACGGTGTCCACATCCACCAGGCGAATATCAGCCACACTGAGACAGTAGTCTATCGCGTGAAACGGCAGCTCATAGGTTGAGAAGGGGATCGGCCGCTTGCCGTGCTTGATATGGGTGAAGCGCTCCTCCTCCGCCGCCGCGATGACGACGCCATCGCGCACGAGGCACGCGGCGGAGTCGTGGTAGACGGCGTTGATGCCGAGGGTATACATCGGTTTCCTCTCCCCCTTGTCTCATCCTGAGCGCCAGGGCTTGCCAGACATGCCATCGCTGCGGCTAGAGCGCCACGGATGGGTCGCCCTCGCGTTCGAGCGCCAGCAGCCCAACGACAGGCGCCTGGACACGGTCAGCCGCCTGGAGGCGCATGCGTTCGCGCAACGCGACACAGAGGCTATGCGCGATCATCATGTGCGCGTCCTCCACCTGCTCGATGCACGGTGACGGCACCCGCACGATCAGATCGGCGAGCCGCAGCAGTTTGCCGCCGGTCGCGCCAGTCAGCGCGATGACCTCGGCGTGCTGCCGGTGAGCCACGCGCGCGGCGGCGAGAATATTGGGCGAGGAGCCGCTGGCGCTGATCGCCACCAGCGTGTCGCCTGCGCGCACCAGCGTGCTTAGTTGCTGCGCGTAGACCTGCTCATAGCTCACGTCATTCGCCCAGGCCGTCAGCAGCGGCATGTTGTCGGTCAGCGGCATCACGCGGAACGGCGTTGTTCCCGCCGACTGCGTGCCTTTGGCCAGATCGCAGGCGAAATGCGAGGCCGTCGCGGCGCTGCCGCCATTGCCGACGATGAAGACTGTGCCGCCGCGCGCGCGACACGCCAGCAGCGCGTCCTCAACCTGTGCGAGCGCCGCATAGGGCATCGCCTCCATCGTGAGCTGCAACTCACGCCAATAGCGCTCAATTGTTGTGCGCATCGTTTCCTCCTTTGCGCGTCTTACGCGCTATGTCTCAGGCGCTACACGAAATCGGGGCAGGCGCCTCGCTCGCGTTGTCGTTGAGAGCGAAACGCTGCCTCCATCCCTTGGGCGCTCGCGCCAGTCGCGTCACTCCTTGACCATCGAAACTGAAGGGCGCCTCTGGCAAGCCGCAGCGCGCCATCGCCTCGCGAACAGCGTCGCGTTGTGCTGGCGGAACGTAGAGCAGCAGGAAGCCGCCGCCGCCCGCGCCAGTAATCTTGCCGCCCAGCGCGCCCGCTCGCCGCGCCGCCGCATACCATTCATCAATCGCGGCGGATGAGATCGCGCTGGAAAGGCGCCGCTTGGTCTGCCAGGCGTCGTCGAGCAGGCGACCAAAGCCGTCGAGATGGCTGGCCTCCAGGGTGTAGCGCATGGCGACCGCGATGGATTTAATCTCGTGCAGCGAGGCCATCACCTCCGGGCGCGTGTGTGTATCGGCGCGCTGGTCGCGCAGGATGCGTGCGGAATCATGCGAGCGGCGCGTCCAGAAGAGCAGCAGCCGGTCATCGAGCGCGGCGCGCGTCGCTGGGCTGAGACGCAGCGGCGTGACATGGACCCCCTCGCGCGTGAACTCGATCATGTTGATGCCACCGTAGGCGCTGGCGTATTGATCCTGCTTGCCAATCGGCATGTCGAGTCGCTCGATCTCCAGTGCGCAGGCCTGGCTCGCCGCCTCATCCTGGCTGAGTGGCGCCGCGAAGCGCGTCGCTAGCGCCTGGAGGGTCGCCACCGCCATCGCGCTGGATGATCCCAGCCCTGATCCGGGCGGGACATCCGCCGCCAGCGCGAGTCTGACCCCACGCGTGAGCGCGCCGCGTTCGGCGTACGCCCGCAAGGCCGCCTTAGGCAGCGCCAGCGGTGACGCGATCTTCGGCAGCCGTGCAGGCTCCCAGTGGAAGCGCTGCCCATAGTCAGCCGAGATCACCTGCCCAACGCCGTCGGCTGTCTCCGCGATCTGAGCGTAGCAATAGCGGGTGATGGCGGCGCTCACCACGACACCACCAAAGCGCTCATAGTAGGCGGGCAGGTCGGCGCCGCCGCCGCCGAAGCTCACGCGCAGGGGCGCACGTATGCAGATCATGTTCTCCTCCTCCACGGGTGCGATCAGGCGCCTCCAGCGTCGTCTGCGTTGCCTGCGTCGTCGGCCCAGGCGCTCTTACGGCCAGCTCGTCTCGGTCAGCGGCGTGACGATGATCTCCTGCATGACCGATTCTGGCGGCATGCGCGTGGCAAAGACGATCACATTTGCCACATTCTCTGGCGGTTGCAGGTTCTCCTCCTGGGGCATCGGGATGCCCTGCTCAGTAAAGCGGTCGAAGAAGTGGGTACGCATGCCGCCGGGAATGATCGTTGTCACGCGGATGCCATGTGGGCGGCCTTCCACTCCCAGCCCGCGCCCGAAGCCAACCAGGCCCCACTTGCTGGCGTGGTAGGCGGCGGCATTGGCCCAGGCGCGTGTCGCCGCCGTCGAGGCGACATTGATGATGTGGCCAGCGTGTTGGCGCCGCATCACTGGCAGCGCAGCCTTCGCCATCAGGAAGGGGCCGCGCAGGTTGACGCCGATTACCTGATCCCACTGATCAACGCGCATCTCCTCGACCGAGACGGTATGGTCAATCGCGGCGCAATTGACGACGACGTCCAGCCGTCCCAGCCGCTCGACCGCCTGTGCAACGGCGTCGGAGACGGCGCCCTCATCGGCGACATCGCAGCCGAGCGCCAGGCTGGGGATATCGCTGGCCATCAGCGACTCGCTGACGCGCTGCGCCGCCTGCTGGTTGATGTCTACGCAGACGAGCGAGCAGCCCTGCTGAGCGAACGCCTGCGCTGTCGCCTCGCCTAGCCCACTCCCCGCGCCCGTCACCAGGACAACCTTGCCCTTCAGGTCCAGTTCAGTCATGTGCATACCTCCGTGACTCTCCTTGACGCGCCTTGATACCTTCACAGCGACAGCGGTGATTGTCCGATCTCTTCGGCGGGCCACGCTCTGTCGTCTAACCCGTATTCGCGTGACAGTTCATCAAATAGCTCGGTGGCGTTGTGGCTGCGGTCGGCGATGGTGGTCGGCAGCCCTAGATGATAGGCGCCACTCGGCAGAATGCCGCAGCCGCCATATTTGCGAATCAGCAGAAATTGCACGACCGCCTCCTCGCCAGCGTGCTCGCGCGGGAGCCGCCGCCACCACGAGAACCCGCCCACGCTGAGCAGCTTCTCGCGGTCGAAGAGCAGATTCGCGCCGCCGACCCACGCCACCTTGTAGCGGATCGTCTGGCCGTCTGGCGCAAGCCGCTGCTCCAAATGCAGCGGATTCGCCGCGTTATTGACCATATGCCGCTCCCAGGGAATGCTCTCCGGTGTGAATGGCTCTGGGCGCACCGGCCCTTCCCAGCACTCGATGCGCTGCTGCTGCGGACGCACATCGTCGAGATACTCCAATCCCGTCGCAGCGCAGCCCACGAAGCCAATCCGCTCCGCGCGCAGGACATCGAGCATCCGCTGCATGACGGGCGGATCGAGCAGGACATCATCGTCGAAGTAATGGACATAGGGCGCGGCGCTCTGATCGAGCAGGAATTGTCGTTGCTCCGCCAGGCCACGCCGAGGCAGGCGCCGCAGCAGGCGCACCTGATGCCCATGCCAGCGCAAGGCCCGCGTGAGCGTTTGAATCTCGATGCTGTCGAGATAGCCGTCCGCGTCATCGGTCTGATCGGAGACTGTGACATTGAAATCCTGGAAGGTCTGGCCGAGCAGGCTGGTGAGCGTCACCGCCAGGCCAGTCTTTCGCCGATAGGTTGGAATCAGCACATCTACGAGCGCCACGAGTCATACCTCCGCCAATGCGCTAGTCGTTGTGGTCGCAAGCGCCGATGAGCCCGCCGCGAGGACGCGCTCATACAAGCTGGCGGTGCGCTCGGCGACCATTGGCCAGGTGAACTCGCGCTCGACCCGTAGCCGCGCTGCGCGTCCCATACGCCGCAGCAGCTCCGGGCGTTTGAGCATGTAGGCGATGCGCTCAGCTAGCGCGTCCGGGTCGCGCGGCGGCACGAGGTAACCGGTCTCGCCATTCTTGACGGTGTAGGTGATGCCGCCCACCGCCGAGCCGATCACCGGACGCCCGCAGGCCATCGCCTCCAGCGGCGTCAGCCCGAACGGCTCGTACCAGGGCGTCGTCACGACTACATCCGCCGCGCTGTAGTAGTCACGCAGGTCGTGCGGCTGTCGCTTGCCAACGAAGCGTGTGGACGCGCGAACGCCCACCTCGTCGGCCAGGCGCATCAGCGCGCCAATCTCTGGCGTCACCTGTGGGTCGGGGTCAATCGTTTCGCCGCCCACCAGCAGCAGCGTCGGAGTGGGAAGCTCTGGCCAGCGCTCGCGCAGCCGCGCCATCGCGCGCACCAGATTGCGGACATCCTTGCGTGGCAGCATGCGCCCGACGTAGGCGACGACTAGCCCATCCATCGGCATGCCGATGCGCCGCCGCGCTTCGTCGCGCGCCACAGGCGTGAACTGCTCGATATTGACGGCGGATGGGATGACCGTGACCTTCGCCGGGTCGGCGTCATAGTCATCCACCAGTTCAGCGCGCTCGCTTGGACACTGCGCGATCAGCGCATCTACTGCGCCCACCACGCCGCGCTCCACGGCGATGCGCTCGCTGGGGCTGGTATCGGCGGCGCCCTGGTGGCGCGCCTTCGTCTTGCCCATTGCGTGGAAGATCTGTATGGCTGGGACGCCGAGCAGACGCTGCGACTCTGTCGCCACCCATCCCGACATCCAGAAGTTGCCATGCAGCGCGTCGTATGCGGCGCCATCGGCCGCGACGAATGCCAGCAAAGCGTCGCGGAAGAGCGGCATCAGCGGCCACAAGTCATCCTTGGGGATGAATCGCCGCTCGCCTGCGCGCAGATGGATGACGCGCACCCCCGGCGCCCACTGCACGACCGTCGGCAGGCTGGGATCGTCGCAGCGCGTGAAGACATCCACCGCGACGCCGAGCTTGCCCAGGTTGCGGCTCACCTCGTCCACATAGACGTTCTGGCCGCCCGCATCCTGGCCCCCCAGCAAGGCAAGCGGGCTGGCGTGTTCACTCAGTAAGGCGATTCGCAACCGATTCTGATAATTCAGACGATTCATAGCATATGCCTCCTCAGGCGGCGGGAACACTCAGACAGCGGCGGCGAGCGATGGTCGGGTGTTGTCGCCACGCGCGCCTGTGACGAGCGCAAACGCGGCGTTCCAGTCGGCGATGAAGCGCTCCAGGCCGAAGCGTTCCTGCGCCAGCCGCCGCGCGTTCTCCCCGATGCGCCGCGCCTCGCTGGGGTCGGCGATCAGGTCACGCATGCGCTCGATCAGCCAGGCAACATCACAGGAGACATAGCCTGTCTCGCCGTTTGTGATGACGTCCGGTAGCTCGGTCGTCGCCAGCGCCACGACTGGCATGCCCAGCGTCATCGCCTCGACCATGGCCAGTGGCAGGCTGGTATAGCGCATCGGGCTGAACAGGAAGCGGTATTCGGCCAGTCGCGCATGTAGCCCGCGATAGGGGATGTCGCCCAACCCACCAAGCGCCTCAGTCTGCATGCCGACCAATTCGAGCGGAACCTGCTCGCGCGCCGCCAGGACGAGGTCATAGCCAGTGATGCGTGGCCGCCGCTGCATGCCATTGACCACTGTGACGCCGCACGCCCGTTCGCCGCAGTAGCGCGCATCGGCGGCGATGGCGACGCTATGCTCGATCACGCGCGTTGGCGTGCGCCCGTTGTCCCACATCAGTTGGTTGTAGCGCGTGACATGGATGAGCAGCGTATTGGGATCGTCTACCGGGTGGCGGGTCTCCACTGCCGAGGGCTTGGGCGTGTTGTGTTCGAGATAGATGGCTGGCAGGCGGCGCTGCGCAGGCGTTAGAATCTCCTCGGCGTCCTCGCCGTAGTTCTTGGGTGTCTGGTAGATGATGAGATCGAGCGGCAGATCGCGCACTTGCTCGGCGGCGACTTCGCGCACGTAGTCTGGCAGGTCGAAGGTTGGCCCACGCCCGCCGTAGCCCTCTGGCCTGCCCGGCTTCACAGGCAGATACCAGTTGTGCTCGATGCGCGCCAGCGTATTCAAATAGCTGCCGTGAATATGCCAGATCAGAATATTCAACCGCTTCATGCGCATGCTCCTTTCGCCAGACAACGTTGCGCCGCCGCAAGCACCATCGCGGGCGAGATCAGGCGCAGGCAGCGATGGTCTATCGGGCAGTCGCGATAGCCGCAGGGGCTGCATACGACTGGCCGCCGCACGATCATGTGGCGTTCGGCGTCCAGTGGCGCCCAGCGCTGTGGATCGGCGGGGCCAAAGATAGTGACGCTCGGCCCGCCGACTGCCTGCGCGACATGCGCTGTGCCGGTATCGTTGCCGATGAACAGGTCGAGCCTGGTCAGCAGCGCCGCCAGCCCGCCCAGTGAGGTCTTGCCCGCGAGATCGAGCGCGGGCGTGCGCATGGTCTGCGCGACGGCGGCGACGATCTCGGCCTCGTCGGGCGCGCCAGTCAAGACGATCTGCGCGCCGTGATCGCGCGCCAGCGCATCGGCGACGGCGGCGAATGACTCGGCTGGCCAGCGACGCGCCGAGGCCCGCGCCCCCGCATGGATACCGATCAGTGGCGCGCCTTGCCCGGCGAGCGGCGCCAGCAGCGCTCGCGCCTCGGTATGGTCAGCCGCCGAGAGCGGGAACTCCAGACGTGTGTCGTCGGTGGCGCAGCCCAGCAGGCGCACCAGCCCCAGTGCGCGCATCACCTCGCGCTGATCGTCTGGATAGGGCACGG
>JAICSR010000388.1 GCA_025936795.1 Ktedonobacterales bacterium
ACACTGGCTGGCCTGGCCGAGGAGGTTCACAAACTGCTGGGCGCACGCGAGCGGGGCGATGAATCGGCGCTACTCTATGCCACGCTGGGCATGCAGCAAAGCCTGACACGCGCAGCGCTCGTGGCGCATGGCGTCTTGCTGGTCAGCGAAAACACCTACTTCGCGGAGGCGCTCCGGCTGGCGGGCGCTGGCTCGCGCTGGGAGCGGCTGCTGCGCGTCGTGATCGGCTACGATGCGCCGCCCGCCGGAGCGTCACCGGCGCGTGGGCGAGGCGAGGCCGCGTTGTGGTTATATGTGGAGGCTGCGCGTCTGCTTGCGGACATGCTGGCGGCAGAGGACGGCGCACTGGTCGCCGAGGCCGTCGCGCGCATCAAGCGCGCACTGGCGGACGAGAGCGCCTGAGCGACGCGCCAGCCTGCAACCACTGATCGTGAAAGATTGGCAATCACGGGGGGAGAGCGACCACATGACACAAGGATTCGTCAACGTCAACGGCGCGCGACTGTGGTACGAGGAGTCAGGCGTCGCTGATGGACATGCTGTGACCTTCGTCCACGCGGGTATCTGCGACCATCGCCAGTGGGATACCCAGATGGCCGCATTCGGCGCGAAGTACCGGGTGATCCGCTTCGACATGCGCGGCTTCGGCCAATCTGATCTGCCCGCTGGGCCAGCCTCGCTCAGCGACGATCTTGGCGGCCTGCTCGCTGCGCTGCATGTGGAGCGCAGCGTGGTAATTGGCTGCTCGATGGGTGGCTCCGCCGCGATTGACTTCACGCTGAAGCAGCCCGACCGGGTGGCGGCGCTTGTGACCGTCGGCGCCGGGATGAGCGGCGGCCCGCAGGAGCTTGGCCCTGGCGAGGAAGAGATCATCGCGGAGATCGAGGCGGCGGAGCAGGCGGGCGACGTGGAACGACTCAACGACGCCGAGCTACGCCTCTGGGTAGTTGGCCCGAATCGCACGCCAGAACAGGTAGCGCCAGGCGTGCGCGCATTGATGGCCGAGATGAACGGCGCCAATATCCAGCGCGCAGCTGAGTGGGAGCAGGCCCAGCCCCAACCACTCGATCCACCGGCAGCCGAGCGGCTGAGCGAGATTCACGTCCCAACGCTGGTGATCGTCGGCAGCGACGATACGTTCAACGTCCGCAAGACGGCGGACCTGCTGGCGGCAGGCATCGCGGGCGCGCGCAAGGTGGTGATGGCAGGGCTGACCCATGTGCCGAATATGGAGCGCCCAGACGAATTCAACCAGATCACGCTCGACTTCCTGGCGCCCATCTGGTAGTCAGCGCAGCGCAAACGCATAGACATTGTGGCGCAGGTCATTGACGGCAGGGCTTCAGGCTGGCTAGAGTTGACGGCAAGCACAGGCGCGTATCTGGCGCGTTGCTAGCCGGCCGCGGCTATTCGTGATGCGCGTTCGCTCAGGACAATGGCGTCCTGGGCGAACGCGAGGGAGTGTACGACCTATGGGCCTGCTCCGAAGCCTCGCGCACACAATCTTTGGCTTCCTCTTGCTCACGGCGCTGTGGGTCACGGCGCTCTCGTTTCTCTCGATGCGTCCAGCGTCCACCGCCGTCATCACCGATCTCGGCGTGAACGCCCTCAACCCGTTTCTGGTCTCGAAGCACATCGGCCTCGACCAGTCGGCCTATGACAAGCTGCAATTGTTCGCGAAGACGTTTCCCGACAAGTCGCTGCCGATCACGTTCATCAAGCCAACGATCACCAGCCAGGAGATCAAAGGACTGCCCTATGACCAGGGCGTGCGCCTGATCTACGGGCGTGTCGCCGACGCCTACTATGATGGCGGCCCCGGCGCGACCTTCAACCTGCCTGGGCCGATAGCGAGCGCAGTCCAGACCTTCGCGCTCTTTCCGCAGCAGTACGACGCGGCAGTGAAGTCCACGCCGCTGCCGACCTGGCTCCAGCCATTCCTGCTCTACACAGGCCTCTCGCCTGAGACGCTGACTGCCTCAGGTCACCAGCGCATCTCGGCGATTCTGCCGAAGTTCTGGATTGCGGCGCTGCTGCTGGCGGGGATAATTCTGCTGCTCAATCTGCTGGGGCGACGCAATCCCGTGCAGAGTCTGGCGCTGGCGGCCTGGCACGGCACATGGCCAACGCTGGCGTTCTTCGGTGTGCTCTGGCTGATTGGCCACCTCTACCCCGATCGCGTGCAGCCAGTGGCGGCGGCGTTTGGCGTCATCGCGGGGGCGTTCGTACCAGTCTATATCGCCGCGGCGGCGGTTGGCATTGGCGCGTGGCTCGTCAGCAAGTTCGCGGGTGCGCTGTTCAAGGGCGTGCGTACGTCGGCGGCTGCCGCGCGTGTACCCGTCGCCGCTCGCGTCGGTCGGGGCGGCTACAGCGAACACGCAGACGACGCGCCAGCCTATGTCCCCGGCGCGCGAAACTATTCCCCGCAGCCGCCAACGCCCAGCTATCAGCCTGGCGCACGGCAGGACGCTGGCTGGAATCCGCCACAGCGCCAGTCATGGGAACAACCTCCTCAGCAGGGCTGGGGCGGCGCGCCTGCGGAAGCGCCACGACAACCAGGGTGGAATCAGCCGCGCCCGTGGGATGCGCCTGATCCTAACGCGCCACGTCCCTGGGACGCTCCCAACCCAAATGCGCCACGCCAGGGTGGTCAGGGAGCTGGCTGGGGTGACTATCCACCTAGCGGGCCAGATGATCCCACAGCGCCAGGCTGGTAGGCCAAAAGGGAGCGGCGCACAGATGCGCTCTGCTGCTATGATCTCCGGTAGGCGCGTGGCACTGTGACGCCGCCACGCGCTACCAGCCGGAGGTCAGCATGCGTGTCTTTCCCGACATCCATCAGCTAGATGGAATCGATTGCAACGTCTTTGTCATCATCGAATCCGACGGGCTGACGCTCGTTGACACGGGTATGCCCTGGCTAACGAAGCGCGTTCTCGCGGGGATACAGGCGCTGGGCCACTCGCCGCAGGATATACGCCGCATACTCCTGACCCATCAACACATTGATCACGTCGGCGGTCTCGCTTCCCTCGTGCAATTGACTGGCGCCGAGACATGGGCGCACCCAGCCGATGCGCCTGCCATCGAGGGCCGCGCCGCGCGCGAAGTCCCGCGTGGAGCAATGGGCTTGCTCTTTCGCACGGTCTTGCTCCCACGATTGCGGTCAGCGCCTATCACCCATCGTGTCAGTGAGGGCGAGACACTGCCCGTACTCAGCGCCGAGGGAGGCTTACGGGTGGTCGAGACACCTGGGCATACAATCGGCCACATCTCGTTCTACCTCCCCGCGCGCAAGCTGCTCTTTGCTGGCGACGCCGTGCGCTCCGAGGGCGGGAAACTCACGCCACCCCCAGCAGTCTTTTCCCTTGATATGCCGATGGCGCTGCAGAGCGTGCGCAAGCTCGCTGCGCTGGATATTGACACCTGCCTGCCAGGCCATGGCGCGCCCATCACATCGGGCGCGCAGGCGCTGCTAGCCGCGATTGGCTCCGCGCCCGCGCTCAGCAAGGCGTAAGCCTGCCTGCTCGCCCAGTGCGCGTCGCTTGACGCGCACAGTTGTGGCGGGCGATAATAGATGATACCTAACAGTGTCAATGGCGACATACAGGCGCGCAGACGGCTCCAGTCGTCCGCGCGCCTATCGTTAGGCGCGCGAAGTTCCCTACGCTCATCCATTCGTTGCGCGGCCTGCGCTTACCGGGCGTTGATTCGTTCAACAGGGTGTGTGGCAAGACTGACGCGCAGGCGATAGACCAGCACAACATACTCGCGGGAGGGTCAGCATGCGGGCGCCAGCGAGGATCAACCAGCCAGGCAGACGGCCAAAGCGCTCAGGCGCGGCCACTGCCTCCTCGCTCTC
>JAICSR010000169.1 GCA_025936795.1 Ktedonobacterales bacterium
CCGATGAACTGGGCAAGCGCGTGGTGGTGGTCGATACCTCCAACGAGATCGCGGGCGACGGCGACATCCCGCATCCGGGCATTGGACGCGCGCGGCGCATGCAGGTCGCCCACCCCGCTGAGCAGCATGCGGTGATGATCGAGGCGGTCGAGAACCACATGCCCGAGGTGATCGTGATCGATGAGATCGGCACCGAGCTGGAGGCGCAGGCGGCGCGCACGATTGCCGAGCGCGGGGTGCAGTTGGTGGGAACGGCGCATGGGCGGACGCTGGATAACCTGCTGCTCAATCCGACGCTGGCGGATCTGGTGGGAGGCATTCAGGCGGTGACGCTGGGGGATGAGGAGGCGCGGCGACGCGGGACGCAGAAGACGGTGCTCGAACGCAAAGCCCCACCGACCTTCGATGTGCTCGTCGAGCAGGAGGAGCGCCACCTCGTCGGTATTCACCTCGATCTGGCGGCGGCGGTGGATGCGCTGCTGCGTGGCGAGGCGCCCATGCGAACGATGCGCGAGCGCCTGCCCGATGGCAGCATCCGCCAGTGGAAGGAGCATGCGGCGCGCATGGGCCATCCCGACAGTGTAGGCCTGCCCTCACGCGAGACGCCGACGACGCGCATGGAGGGCGGCTCCGCTCGACGCAGGCCAAATGGCGCAGCGCTGGGCGGCGCGCGTGCGGGCGAGCAATGGTGGGAGCGCCGATCATCGCCAGCGTCCACCACTCACAGCGCAGACAGCGCCGAGCCGCACTGGCTCGATCAGGAGTTGGCGCGTAGCGCGGCGCTCGCGTCTGATCGTGACGCCGCACATGCCACCGAGGCTGATTCCGCAGGTTTCCGCAAGCGCCGCATCTATCCGTTTGGCGTCAGTCGTGTGCGGCTCGATCAGGTCATTCGCGAGCTGGGGCTGCCAGCAGTGGTCAGCCGCGACGAACGTGACGCCGATGCGCTGTTGGTGCTCAAGAGCATGTATCGCAAACAGCCCGACCGTGTGGACGCCGCGCAGTCCGCTGGCATGCCCGTCTATGTGCTGCGTAGCGGTGGCCTGGAGCGGCTGCGCGAGACCCTCAGCGAGATGTTCCACATCGAACGCCGTGGCCCCGCAACCCCTGGGGCTGACGCAGCCGCGCTAGAGGACGACCTGGACGAGGATGAGGGCGACGACGAGGGCGACGGCGAGCAGGAATAGCATTCCCCCGTTGATAGTTGCTTGGCAGAGCCAGGACGTGCGTTTCTCCCGTAGGCGCAGGCCTCCCGCAGGTCTCCTGCTGGTCTCCTGCTGGTCTCCTGCTGGCTGGCGCATCTGTCCATCAGTGTTGTCATCGTATGACTCATCCGTTGCATCAGTGAGGGCGTCGCATCAGCGGCGACCCTCTGCGCGTGGGGAGACGCTGGCAGTCTGCGCGCGAGTGGCGGGGAGACAAGGATTCGTGGAAACTCAGAGCGGTTGGCGGCAAGCGGGCGGAAACTCTGCGGCGCAGGCGATCTTCAAACCTGCACAGAGCGCCTGGGCCTGGGCGCGTCAGTGGGAGTTCTGGCTGGCGCTGGCGCTGGCCACATTCCTGCGCTTCTGGCGCATCGACCTGACACAATATCTCTACGACCAAGACGGTTTGTTCAGCGTGGCGCGCATGAGCGCGACGCATGGCTTGATTCCACTGACTGGCATCCCCTTCTCGATCCGCACGCTCACCCCGCCGTGGAGTGAATACTCCCTGCTGCCGTTTGCGGCGCTCACCGCAAACCCCCTGGCCGCCGTCATCGGGACCGCCATCGCGAATACGCTGGGTGTCGCGCTCTGCTACGTGTTCGCGCTGCGCTACTTCGGCAGGCGCATTGCGGCGGTCAGCACGCTGCTCTTCGCAACCTGTGGCGCCGCGATCAACTACAGCCGCTTCATCTGGCAGCCCAATGATGTCGCGCCGCTGGCGATGCTCTGGGTGTTGACCCTCTATCTTGGCTGTGTCGAAGGGCGGCGCTGGTTCGCGGGCAACGTCGCGCTGCTGGCGCTGGCGGCGATGTTTCACCCCAGCGCGGCGCTGCTGGCCCCCGTCACGCTGGTGGGCGTGGCGCTTGCCCCGCGCGTCCCACGGCTGCGTGCATGGGTCATCGCCGCCATCGCGCTGCTGGTGTTGGCGCTGCCTACGCTCATCTGGGAGACACTCAGCGGCTTCGCCGATCTGCGTTCGCTGAGGGCATTTGCGTCTGGCCATACTCAGGTCAACCTCTCGGTCCTCCACTATCTCTACCATGCGCTGAGCGGCCCCGTCATGGGGAGTGGCGTCTCCAGCGTCTTCGACAATGGGCTGAATGTCGTGGCGACGCTGCTCTTCGCAGTGGGCTGGCTGGCGCTCTCAGTGCGGACGCTGCGTCCGGCGCGCGCGCTGGCGTTTCGATGCGAGGCGGGCGTCGTGACGGCGACACGCGCATGGCTGTTGGCGCTCTTTCGCGGGCTGCGCGCTGACGCCGCCTGGAGGATCAATCTGCTGCTCTGGCTGAGCGTCACCCTGCCACCTGCGCTGATGGTGCGCCACAGCAGCCCGATCGAAACCCACTACCTGATGATGCTCTATCCGATGGTGTTCATTGTCTCAGCGATGGGCGCGGTTGTGGTGATTCGCGGGCTGGTCGCGCCGGTCGAGCGGCGTGCGGCGCGGTTCACGACGGTGGCTGCGCTGACACTGGAGGCGGCGCTGCTGGCGCTCATCATCGCGCGGTCGGCCCAATGGCTCGCCTTTCCGCGTTCGCTGACCAATGCCCAGACCTTCAACGCCTACCAGGGCTATGGCTATCCGCTGAGCGTGCTGCAAGGCGGGGCCGACACGCTGGCGCAGCTTCAGACACAGACTGGCGCGGCGCAGGTCGAGGTCATTACACCCAGCAATCCGCGCTACCAGTTGGCCGAGAACGGCATCCTCGTCGGCGAGCGGACGGATCGCCTGAGCCTGACGCCGACCTGCCTGGCGCTGCCAGCGGCGACCGCGCGCCCCTGGTTGATCGCGCCCGTGACCCCAGGCGCGCCCGCCACAGCGCTGCTTGGGCGACTGACCAACGCGGAGCAGGTCGGCTCGCTGCCGATGGTCGGCGGGCCAGCGTATCCGGTCTATCAGGTCAGCGGCGCGACGCCAACGCTGGCAGGCGAAACGCTGCTGACGCCGACCGTCTTCGCTGACCAGCGCGGCGACGCGCTACGGTTGGTGGGCGCCAGCCTGCCTCAGCCGGGCGCGCTGCTGCTGCGCTGGCAGGTAGATGCGGCCAGCGCCCCCACCGATCAGACGCGGCAGTTCCGTGTCGTCGCCTCGGTGAATGGCGCGACGGCAGCCTATGATGATTGCGACACACAACACTGGCAGACTGGTGAGACGCTCTTTACCTGGGTTCCGCTGCATGCCGATGGGGCCAGCGACATCAGCGTGCGTGTCGAGACGACGACCAATGGCCTCGTCGAGCCGACTGCCCTGGGGCTACGCTTTCTCGCCGACACGCCCATCAATGCGCCATTCATCGCTGCCACGGCGAGCGCTGGCCCCGCCAACCCGCTGCATGCGCCAGTGACGATCACTGCGGATGGCTCGCTGACCATCCCGGCGCGCACGCTCAGCGCGGCGCCGTAAGCCGCCGCGCACATGGATGCGAGTTCTGGGTATCGGTGGGTTCGGGCGTGGACCCGCGCAGGCGGGTTCTTGTGGCGACCCGCAGGCTGCCGTGAGGCGCGGTTTTAACCGCCAGCCCACTTCCGTGCGCAAATGGCATAGCGGGTTTGCGGTTTCATGGGCGCGGGCGCTACGATAAGGGCGCGATTGACGGCTAGTGATGAAGAACACTGAATCCAAGGAGTGAGCGATGTCTCCGCTGCGTGTTGGCATGATCTTTGGTGGCCGCTCGGTCGAGCATGAGGTATCTGTGCTGACGGCGCACCAGGCGATAGCGGCGCTGCCGCGCGACAGGTTCACTCCCGTGCCGATCTACATCTCGAAGGCAGGTCAGTGGTTCACGGGCGAGGCGCTGCTCGACCTGAAAAACTTCAGCGACCTGGAGCAATTGCAAACGCTGGCCGAGCCGATCATCTTCAGCGCCGACGCGACCCAGCCGGGGCTGCTGCCACGTCGCGCGCCCGAACGCAAGGGTATCTTTGGCGCCCGCGCCCAGGCGGAGCCGATGGTCGAGCCGCTCGATGTCGTCTTTCCGCTGCTGCATGGCTCGCACGGCGAAGATGGCACGCTGCAAGGCCTGCTGGAGCTAGCCGACCTGCCCTATACGGGCTGCGGCGTCGAGGCCTCGGCGATTGGCATGGATAAGCTGATGGCCAAGATGGCGCTGCGGGCGGCGGGGATTCCCACGCTGCCCGACTACGCGCTGAGTCGCGCCCGCTGGCAGCGCGAGCCAGACGCCGTGGTCGCCGAGATCGAGGCGGCGTTCCCCTATCCCGTCTTCGTCAAGCCCGTCTCGCTCGGCTCCAGCATCGGCGTCTCCAACGCAGAGGACGCCACGGCGCTGCGCTTCGCGATTGACGTGGCCGCCACCTATGACAACCGGGTGATGATTGAGCCAGCCCAACAGAACATCGTCGAGATCAACTGTGCGGTGCTGGGCAACGACAGCGAGGCGCGCGCCTCGGTCTGCGAGCGACCCGTCAGCGCAGGCACGCTCAGCTATGAGGAGAAATATCTCAAAGGCGGCAAGGCCGATGGCATGAAGGGCGCGCGCCGCATCATCCCCGCTGACATCTCAGATGACCTGACGCAAGCCATCCAGCAGCGCGCCATCGCGGCGTTTCGCGCCATCGGAGCGGCGGGCGTCGCGCGAGTGGATTTCCTCGTGCAGCCAGCAGAGAACACCGTCTACGTCAACGAGATCAACACGATTCCTGGCTCGCTCGCCTTCTACCTCTGGGAGCCAGCTGGCGTGCCATTCCCCGAACTGCTGACGACGATGATTGGCTATGCGCAGACGCGCTACCGCGAGAAGCGCCGCAGCACGTTCGCATTCAGCTCGTCGCTGCTGAGCGCCAACCCGCTGCTCGGCGCCAAGACCGGCGCACGCTAGCCGAAATGGCCATCGTATGCGGCCCTGGCACGCGCATCCGCCCAGCAGGTTCCCCCTCTCCTCGCAGGAGAGGGGGCCAGGGGTGAGGTCTGCCACCAGCGCTAATGCAGGTGCGGCGCGCCAGTCATCAAGGCGCGCACGGCGGCGCCGATGATCGCGACGGCGGCGATCACCATGATGATGATGTCGCGGCGCACACGCTTCTGGTCGCTATAGGCGTAGGCGACCGGGATCGCGAGCAGCACGATGCCGCCATAGACGAAGTGCAGCGAGTCGCCTGGCCGCGCGCCGGTCAGGAAGATCAGCCCGCCGATGACGGCCTGGAGCGCGCCAAGCGCGGCGGTCACGCCGAGCGCCCAGCGAAAGATGCGCGTCAGCAGCGGCGATGTCTGGCCCATCGGCGCATTGACATCGCTGAGGCCGCGCCGCCGCACGAGCAGGACGATCCCGCAGATCAGCGTCACGAGGCCCGCCAGCAGGATCAGTGGCACAAAAAAGGTATGGATGCCGAGTAGGGCAGGTAGAGCAGATTGCACGTCGTTTGTCCTCCGGAGATGAATGGGTTGCAGCCGTTCCGATGGGCAGAAGGCCCATACGCGACGCCACTCACGATTGTAGCGCATTCGTGGCGTTCCTCGTGGCGTCCTCGTGGCGTCGTCTCCTCAGCCAGCGGAGGCACGCGCCCAGGACTATACCCCGCGAGCGCCACTCCCGCAAGCCTCGCCGTGCGATGCCGCATGCCCGCCAGCTTGCGATCTAGCCAGGACGCATATCCGCCCTCGTGATACACTGCCCAGGCGACTTCCCCAGAGGCGCAATCGGCAAGATGACGTGGAAGAGGGCGGCAAGCAGCATGGCGAAACGAGCGAGCAAGGCCAGCAAGGCCAGTGGGACAGGCGCGCAGCCGAGCGGCCCACACGACGAAGCGCCCTCCGCGCTCGATGATCTGAGCGACCTGCTCGATCTCACGCCCGATGCCTCGTCCGCCTCGTCCGATGCCTTGCCCGACGCGCTGCCCGATGTCCCAGGCGAGGAGGCGCCAGACTGGCCAGACGATGTGGCATGGGACGACGATGCTCCTGGCGGCGATGACCGCCCACTGGCGGAGCGTGTGGAGGCTGATCTGCGTGTCGGCGGGGCGCTCTCGCGGGCGCTGCCAGAGTATGAGGAGCGTAGCGCCCAGATCATCATGGCGCGGCATGTCGCTGAGGCGCTAGAGCGCGGCCAGCATCTCATCGTCGAGGCTGGGACGGGAACCGGCAAAGGCCTGGCCTACATTTTGCCGATCGTGCGTTCAGGCAAGGTGGCGCTGCTCAGCACGGCCAACAAAGCCCTGCAAGAGCAGCTCTTCTACAAAGATATCCCCTTTACGCAGCGCCACGTGCAAGATTTCGACGCGGCGCTGGTCAAGGGGATGGGCAATTATCTCTGCCTCGACCGCTACGGCGAAGAGCGCGCCTTCCAGTCGCTCGCGCAGACACGCGGCTTCGCGACGCTGGAGCGCATGACTGACGATGAGCAGTGGGACGGCGATCTCGATCTGGTGCCAGAGTCGCTGCCCAGCGAGGTGCGCGCGCGTGTCGCCGCCGATAGCGACCAGTGCGCCTGGCGCGCCTGCCCCTGGTTCAACGAGTGCTACGTCAAGCGCATGCGTGATCGCGCACGTGAGGCGCAGGTGATCGTCGTCAATCACACGCTGCTGCTGCTCGATTCGGCGATGGGCGGCTTTCTGCTGCCAGAGCGTGATGTCGTTGTGATTGACGAGGCGCATCACCTGGAGGAAGAGGCCACCCGCGCTTTTACCGTTTCCGTCACACCGGGGCGCGTCAACAGCCTGCTCGCCCTGCGCAAACTGCGCGAGACGGCGGACGACCGCACGCAGCACGAGGTCAACGCCGCCAATACCGCGGCCTGGGAGGCTTTGCTGCGGGTGATTGGCCCTATGCCACGCGGGCGCCAGCATCTGCGCGCGCCACTGGAGGAGGGCCTGCGATTGGCCGACCGGGTGGACGACCTGGCGCAGAGCCTGCAACGCAATCGTCCGCTCAACATGAGCGACAAAGATGAGCAGCTCTTCGAGCGGCTGGTCAAGCGGGCGCGCTCGCTGGCCAGCGACCTGCGAACCGTCTTCGGCGTGCGTGACCCCGATGCGCGCGTCTACTACGTCGAAATGACGCGCAGCGGGCGACGTGCGCCACAGCCAGAGGTCTCTGCTGCGCCGCTGGGGGTGGCCGACCTGCTACGCGAGAAGCTCTTCGACCGCGTTCCCACCATCGCCACCTCGGCCACGCTGGCGATTGACGGCGACTTCAGCTTCTATCGCGCGCGGGTCGGGTTGGAGGCCACGCGCGAAGTCACGCTGCCCTACGCCTTCGATTATCCCAGCGCCGCGCTGCTCTATCTGCCTCGGCTGCGCTTCGAGCCAGCGTTTGGCGACGCCAGCGGCCCCTATCTGGATGAGATGGCCGAGCAGATGCGCACGCTGGTCGAGGTTGCGCGCGGGCGCGCATTCCTGCTCTTCAGTAGCCAGCGCGCGCTCGATCAGGTCTACCAGCGCATTGGCACCGGCTTCGAGGCGGAGGGCTACACCACGCTCGTGCAGGGCCGCGACTTCGCGCGTGTGGAGTTGTTGCGCCAGTTCCGCGAGCGCGAGCGCGCAATCCTCTTCGGGCTGAAGAGCTTCTGGGAGGGCGTGGATGTGCCGGGCGAGGCGCTCTCGCTGGTCGTCATCGACAAGCTGCCCTTCGACCCACCCGACGACCCTGTGCAGGAAGCGCGTGTCAGCCGCATGAAGGCGGAGGGCGCCAACTGGTTCGGCGGCTATGTGCTGCCCAACGCCATCTTGCGCCTCAAGCAGGGCGTCGGGCGGCTGATTCGCACACGCGACGACCGTGGCGTGATGGCGATCCTCGACAAGCGCATCTACACCAAGGGCTACGGGCGGCAGGTCATGCTCGCGCTGCCCCCCGCGCGCCGCACCGAGCGCATCGATGACGTGCGCGACTTCTTCGCCTGCGACTAGTACGCAGTCCAGAGCGAATTTGATGCAGAAGAAACAAGGCAAGGAAGAGCTGGACGCGCATGAACGGCCTTGTGCATAGGGCGGATCGCGTCCAACCTGTGCGACAGGTTAACAGCGCTGTGCTGTTGCGCCCTGCATGGCGCCGGTGAGCTGGATGTCAAGACCCCGAGCGAGGCGATGGCTCCGTCACCGATTCGGCTACCTGTTTCAGATA
>JAICSR010000065.1 GCA_025936795.1 Ktedonobacterales bacterium
ACGACGCTGGCGAGGGGCGCCGTCGTATAGGTCGCATGCCATGCGAAGGTGCGAAGAAGGGAGCGACAGGCATGGAGGTCACACGCTGGCAGGAAGGCGAGTCGCCCGACGCCGATGCGCTACGTGAGGCGCTCGCGCGCGCGCCGCACACCTTCGCCACATGGAGCAACGGCCCCGCCGATACGTATGCCACGCACAGCCACAGCTACGACAAGCTGCTGGTCTGCCTGCGCGGCTCAATCACCTTCACGCTGCCCGCGACAGGGCAGCGGCTGGCGCTGGCGGCTGGCGATCGCCTCTTCCTCCCAGCGCAGACAGCGCACGGCGCGGTCGTCGGCGCGGCTGGCGTCGAATGCGCCGAGACACATTTGCCTCCACGCTAAGACGCGACCTCACCCCCTGGCCCCCTCTCCCACAGGCGAGGGGGAAATCCGGCTCCCCTCGCCCTCTCGGAGAGGGGCTGGGGTGAGGCTCACTCGTCGCGCAGGTAGATGTGGATGACGCCAGCGGCGTCTGGCTCGACGCGCGCGATGACGCTGTAGGCTGGCACCAGGTCCACCGTCTCGGCGAGGTAGCGGGCGATGTTCGCGGCCAGCGCCTCGGCTGGGCGATGCTCGATGTCCTGCGCCTCCGCCGCCTGCGCCACCTCGATCGCGATGCGCGTGAGATAGCCGCGCTCGCCCTGGGCGCCCGCCAGCGGGACGAGGATTACTGGCGGCAGATCAACTGAGGGAAGCAGGTTGCGCTCGCGCAGCGCCGCCAGCGCCCGCGCCACGACATCGCCCACCAACACTTCTGACTCTGACTTAGCCGACACATTGCTCTCCCGTGCGCTCGTCGCTCCAGCGTATCACTCCCTGTGCAGTCCTGAGGCAGTCCTAGCGCTGTGTCGCCTTGAACGACGCGCGCCAGACCTTATCTTCACGGGTGGCGGCGCGGTCACGCAGCAGCTGATAGATCACGGCCATGTGGTCGAAGGAGTCATCGGTGCAGACGGTGATGACCTTGTTGTCGCGCGAGTCGCGGTAGGCCAGCGACGCATTGCCGCGTGTACGCTCGCGAGATACGCCAGGGAGGCCTGCCATGTTGGCGAAATTGACCAGACGCCCGGCGATGAGGAACTGCGATATCGGCGTACCGTTCGGGGAATTGCCATCCTCGCTGGGCAGCCGAACACCTTTCAGCGTGAGGTTGGCGACATACTCCAGCGGCGTCTCGATCACATGGCGTGGCTCGGCCTTCACAAAGGTCTCCGGGGTAATCACCAGCCAGAAATCGCCCGCACGCGAGAGCCGCCACACGTCGTGCAGCGCGATGCCCAGGCTGCCGAACGCCAGCGCGCCCAGCAGCACAAGCAGCCCCAGCGCGAGGAGCTGCTCATAGAAAGGCGTACCGATGAAATCAGAGGGAATGACGCTGATGCTGACGGGAATGAGCATCGCAAAGCCGATGATCGCCAGCAAACCCCACTTCAGGGCGCTCGTCCGCACATAATCGCGGCGTAGCGGCCAGACGTTCCACTCACTCGGTTGGTGGCCTGAGCGCACCTGATCGAGCACCGACTCGGATTCCATCAGCACATCCTCTCCGTTGGCCGCGTCGCGTACTCGCGCGCTGGCTCTTGCTCCCCAGAGTATACCACTCCTCGTCGCTCCCACGCACGGCTCGCGCCAGAACTATTCAGCGCGGAGACCCCCAGCCGCGTGCTACAATGAAGGCCGAATGGAGCGACTCGCGCGCCGCATTGGCGACGCATGCAGGAGGATGATGTGCCAGGCAGACTCACTCCCGAATCCGCCGCTGCCGCCCTGCTCGCCTGGCTGCGCGAGCAGGGTGACTTCGAGGACACCCCCACCCCGCTGGAGGCGCTGGCGGCGCAACTTGGCCTCGCCATCGCGACATTCGATCCAGCGCTCTATCCCGGCGCGCTCGGTTTTCTGGAGCCGGAGGAGGATCTGATCTTCCTCCGCATTGGCCTGTCGGAGCCAGTGCGGCGGTTCACGCTGGCGCATGAGCTAGGCCATGCTGCGCTGCATCGGCGCGCTGGGCTGGCTGCGGAGATTATCCACCGCAACGCCGCTGGCTGGGCGGATGACGCGCTGGATGTTGCGGCGGACCTTAGCTGCGATGATAGCGATCTCGCGGCGCCCGCTGCCGACAGCGATGAAATCCTGCGCCCCGGCCAGGCCTACAGCGCACGCGCGCAGCGCGAGGGCGAGGCGAATGCGTTCGCCGCCGCGCTGCTGCTGCCTGCCGCCAGCGCCCACGCCGCCTACGTGGAACTGTGCGCGCAGGATGTCGCGCGACCGGCGCTGGCGCTGGCACAGCGATTCGCCGTCTCAGAGGAGGTCGCGCTACGACGCCTGGCGGTACTGCTGCGCCAGCCGAGTGGCGAAGATCAGGCAGCCACGCTGGAACGCGAGACGCCCGCGCCCACGGCTGCGCCTGCGGCGGCCCCACTCGACGCCGACCAGCGCCGCGCTGCGCGCGCCGAGACGCCCGCGCTGATCGTGGCGGGGCCAGGCTCCGGCAAAACCAGCGCCTTGCTCGCGCGCATCGCCTATCTGACGGATGAGCGCGGTGTCGCGCCAGAGCGTGTGCTGGCGCTGACCTTCTCGCGCAAAGCGGCGGACGATCTGGGCGCCCGCCTCGCGCAGGTGATGGGCGACCGCGCGATCATGCCGCGCGTCAGCACCATCCATGCGTTCTGCGGCGACACACTGCGGCGCTATGGCCCGCTGGTAGGGCTGCGGCCCGACTTCCGGCTCATCACCAACGTGGAGGGCTACTTCGTCCTGCGCCGCATCGTCAATCGCGCGCCGCTCACGCACTACACCCCGCTGAGTGGGCCGAAGATGTATTTCAAGGACTTGCTCGACGCCATCTCGCGCGCCAAGGACGATCTGATTACGCCCGATGAGTATCGGGCATCTGCTGAGGCGCTGGCGAGCGCGGCGCAGGCGCCAGACGAGGTAGTGGCCGCCGAGCGTGCGCTGGAGGTCGCGACGGTCTATGCCGCCTATCAGGCGACGCTCGATGAGCGCGGCGACGCCGATTACGCCGATCTGGTTGCGCGGATGTGGCGTCTGCTGCGCGATGAGCCGGGCTGCGCAGACGACCTGCGCGCGCGCTACGAGCACATCCTGGTGGATGAGTTTCAAGATATCAACTACGCGATGGGCGCGCTGCTGCGCGAGCTGGCTGGCCGACGTGGCGCGCTCTGGGCGGTCGGCGATGTGGATCAGGCGATCTATCGCTTCCGTGGCGCCTCACCAGCCACGCTGCGCCGCTTCACGCGCGACTTCGAGGGCGCGCAGGTGATTCCGCTGGGGCGCAACTATCGCTCGCGGCCACAGATTCTCCAGGCGGCCAGCGCCTTCGCCAGCGCCTACCTGCCGGGCGAGCAGCGCATCACGCTGGAGGCCACACGCCCCGCTGCGGATGCGGGCGCGCCTGCGGTCGAGCTTGCCGTCGCGCCAGATAGCGAGGCCGAGCTGGATGGCCTGGCCCAGATGATGCGCGCGCGCGCCGCTGCGGGGATTCCGCTCCGCGCGCAGGCCGTCTTGCTGCGCACGCGTGGCTATGTCCGGCAGGTCTGTGAGGGGCTGCGCGCGCGTGGCGTGCCTGCGCAGCTTGCCGCGCCGCTGCTCGATCAGCCGCTGGTCAAGACGCTGCTCGCCACAGTCAGCCTGGCGGTGGACCCGCTGGCGATGGGCCTGTTGCGGGCAGGCGCCTCGCTCGACCATCCATTCAGCGACGACGACGCCCGCGCAGCGTTGCAGTTGGCGCGCGAGCGGCATATTCCGCCGCTGGAGGCAGGGCGCGCAGCCGAGACGCCGACCACCGCGACACAACCCGCCGCGACACAGCCTGCGCTGACCACATCCGGCGCCGCTGGGCTGCGACGGCTGGAGCGCATCATCGCGGAGCTACGCTCAGCGCCATCGGTCACGGTGGGGATGGGCCGCTACATCTTCTCGCTGACCACGCTGGGGCGACGCCTGATGGATGCGGACGCCCGCGCGCAGGCGGCGCAGGTGGCGCGGCTGCTCGAGATCTGCGGCGCCTTCGACGCGCAGCGGGTGGCGGACGCGCCGCCGAGCGCCGCCGCCGAAGCGCCGCTGATGGCGGACTGGGCGGGCCTGCTCGACTACATCAGCGCAATGCGCGAGTTGGGCCAGCAGGCGGGCGTCGTCGAGGAGATCGGCGAGGGCGAGGATGCGGCGCTCGTGCTGACGGCGCATGGTGGCAAAGGGCTCGAGTTTCCCGTCGTCTATCTCCCGCAGCTTGCGAAGGGTCGCTTCCCTGGGAATCATCGGCAGCAGGCCGTGCCCGCGCCACCTGGCCTACTGCGCGACCAGGACTCGCCCGACGCCGACACTCTAATCGAAGAGGCCAGCGCCTTCTATGTCGCGCTGACTCGCGCCCGCGACACACTTACGCTGAGCTATGCGCAGCGCTATGGCAAACAATCGGTGGCGTCCTCGCCGTTCCTTGCGCCGATCGAGCAGGCGCTGGGCGACAACCTGCCACATCTGCGCTGGGATGGCGACGAAGCTCCTACCGTGTCTGCATCAGCGGAGGAGTCGCAAGAGGTAGCGGCGCCGACGACTCCAGCGGAGCCAGCGGAGCCAGCGGAGCCGATGGTGATCTCGCTCAGCGAGGTTGAAGCCTACCAGCGATGCCCGCAACAGTACGCCTATCAGTATGTCTATGGGCTGTGGCCTGCGCTGTCGCCGTCTGTCTCGCTGCGGGGGGCGCTGCGCGAGGCGAGCGCTGCCCTCAGGGATCGCTTCAACAGCGACAGCGAGGCCCCGACGCTCGATGAGGCGCTGGCGCTCTTTCGCGCCCACTGGAGCGCCAGCCGCGCCGCCGCGCTGCATGCGGCTGGCATCCCCGATGTGGCAGTTGGGGCTGATGGCGCAGCGGAGCGCGACGAGACGATGGCCGCCGTCTATCGCTTGCATGGCGAGCGCGTCATCGAGCGGCGTTGGCGCGAGCTACGCGCTGGCGGCCCGACTCCCGACGCCGCCAGGCCTACCGCCAGCCCACACAGCGGCCCCACCGCGACGCCCATCTCGGTAACGCTTGCTGGAGCGACCATCACTGGCGCGCTCGATCAGGTGGAGCACGTCGCGTCCGAAGTCGCTGATATGTCGCCGATCATCCGGGTGACGCGCCTGCAAGCGGGCGCCCTCGACGCCTCGCCGTCGCTACGCGATCTCTTCTACGCGCAGGCGACCGACGAGATGCGCGCGCAGGGGCAGGCGGCTGAGGTGACGCGCGTCAGCCTGGCGAGTGGCGAGGTCAAGCCGTTGCGTGTGCTGGCGAAGCGACGCCAGACCCTCGAAAACGCGGTCAGCGCCGCGCTCGATGGCCTGGCGCACGCCGACTATACGCCGCGGCCCACTTCGCATACCTGCGCGGAATGCCCGTTCGCGCTGATCTGCCCCGCCTAGCCCGCGCGCCCCCTCCCCAACCCCTCCCCCGCTGCGGCGGGAGAGGGGCTTTTCATATCCGCTCCTCCCGGCTACTGCTCCGGGTTCTGCGGCGGGTTCTGCGGCGGCGCTGGTGGGTACTGTGGCGGATATTGCTGCGGTGGATACTGTGGTGGGTATTGTGGTGGGTATTGTGGCGGGTAGCCTTCTGGCGCGCCTGCGGGCGGGTAGGCTCCCGGCGCCGGTGGATAGCCGCCCTGCGCACCCTGCGGGTGGACGGGATAGCCCGGAGCCGCCGTCATGGGCGTGTAGTAGGTCTCCGCCATCGGCTGCCCGAGGTGCGTGCGGTCGAACTGGCTCTTGCCGACGAGGCCGCCCAGCGCAGCCATGCCCGCGCCGATGCCAATATCGAAGGCCACCCCTAAGATGACGCCGAGGATGACGATGACGAGCAGGAACGTGTGGTATCCCTCAGGTGTCATATTGATGCCCGTCGGCACAATGGTCGCGAGCGGGCGCGAGAGCAACGTAACCGCCGTGATGATCGCGCCAACGATGGCCGCGAGCGCGCCCGCGATGACCCCAGCAATGGCGGCGCTGCCGATGCGACCATTCTCGCGCGCGGTCAGCAGCCCCGCCACGAAAAAGAGCGCCAGCTCGATCAGGAAAACGAGGCAGCCCTGAAGCAGCGACGCGCCGAGATTCATCGAGGCCAGCGGCGATGGTGAGGCGGCAGCGGTCTGCGCGCCTGTGGCGAATTCGATGCCAAGATTGATCAGGGCAAGCAGGATGAGCAGTCCACCGAAGATGAGGCCCCACTTGACCGCAGGGTTGCGTTGACGATCCATATGATGTCATCCAATCACGGTTGCGCAGGGCGCAACATCTGTCGCTGCTGCCACTGCGCAGCGACAACCAGCGCGCCCTACGATGGCGCGCGCTCATCCTGTTCTACGCCGCGTCGGTTGCTTCGGTTGTGGCGTGCGCTCGGCTCTGCGCTCAGCTGTGCGCCTGATAGGTGCGCTCGCCAGCCTGAACGGCGATTGACAGGGTGTTATCCACCGGAGGCAGCGTGCAGCTATACGCCACATTGTAAGCGCACCACGGACTGTAAGCCAGGTTGAAATCGAGCGTCGCAAAGAACTTGCCATCGTCTCCCTGCTCCATCTCGACCTCCAGATAGCGCCCGGCGCCGTAGGTCTCTTTGCCGGTCGTCGCATCGCGGAATGGCACAAACAGTTCATTGCCGTTCGATGGGTTCACATCCTGAAAGCCTGTTAGCCGCAGGTCCTGCCCGGCCAGCGTGAAGCGCAACTCGGCGAAGCGCACTTGCGGGCGAATATCTCCCTTGGTCGAGCCAAGCTGCACGACCTCCTGCTGGGCATAGGGTACGACACTGGCGACCACGCGATAGGCGGGGTCAGGGGGAAAGTACGATAGCCCGTCGAAGGCGACGGCGCGCTCGTCACGATTGATCGGCGAATCGGGACTGGAGCCGAACGCTTCGTCTTTACGGGTGCGATATTCGTTGACTGCGGCGATGTAGTCGCTGTTGTCTGCCTGTGCCATCTGGGTCTGCCTCTCTTCCACAGCGCCTGGGTCCGTCTGGGGGTCTGTGGCGCCTGCCCCACACGCAGCATACCCCACACGCCGCAACCCTGGCGCCTATGTGGCGATCCAGCGCTGCTAGCCCAAAGCCCGCGCAGCGTTTGCATGCAAGCGCAGGTATGCTATCATGGCGCAGATCGGACGAACGCAGCCTTGAAACGCAGACGCTTGCCAGGCGTACTTATTTCAGGCTATTGCGCAGTCAGTCTCGATTTGAGACACTTGAGAGACCAGGCGAGCGTTCCACTGGACCATGCGTGGAGCCTCGGTGTATTTGCCCCTGGTCGAGGTGGTTGAGAGGAGGCTCCTGGTGGAGCGCAGAATCATGACCCTGATCGGCCATGCCACGAAGGATGTGTTACATGCCTTCCTACGTGCGCTGCGGGCCGTGTTGGTGACGGGTGTCACCGTCTTTATCGTCGTCGCGCTTGCGACCGAAGTGATCGCTGCTCTACTCACGCACACGGTTCCTCCCGGCGGCCTGACACATCTGGTCGCGGCGGCGCTGGGCGTGGCATTTGGCTATGCGGCGGCGATCACGGTCGCCATCGAAGAGCTGCTGCGCGCGATGATCAAGGCCATCGAGCTGGCCGTCGCCGAGTCAGAGAAGCTGGCGGGCGAGGCCATCAAAGAGGCTGAGGTGCTTGGACGCAAGGCCGAAGAGGAGCTGGTGCGTGGCGCACACGGCGCGCTCTCCGAGGCTGGCGTGCTGAGCCACGACGCCGGGCGCCTCACCTCCGCGCTGAGCCACGGCGGCGCTGCGCTGGCGGGCAGCGTGATTGGCGGAGTCGCGCATGAAGCGCAGTCGCTGGAGCATGGCGTCAGCGGCGTCATCGGCGGCGTAACGCACGGCGCGCAGTCGGTCGAGCATGGGGTCGTCTCGCACCTGCCAGGGCGCCACGACAGCGCCCAATAGTCTCGCCGTCTCGCCAGAGCGTCGGTCGGCGGCTTGCCCCATTCGCCTCATCAGCCGTGCGCTGGTGGGGCGAATGCTGTCTGGGTAGGAACCTCTCGCACGAGTAACGCGCCCTGCCTGAAAGTCCCACCGCGATTGCGCAGAAGTCCGTGGCGATGTTACTGTGACGCGACAGAACGCGGGACGCTACCGCTCGTGCGTGACATCAGCTTCAGGGAGGCTACCATGCGGCGACGACGAGTTGCGCTGGCTGCGCTGCTCCTCACGCTGCTCGCTGGCTCTACCGTCTATGTCTCCTATGGCCTGCGCGCCTATGCCAGCTACGGCGCCGCCTACGCGGACTACACGACCGCCTGCAACACCCTGATCGCATGGAGTCCGCCGCAGACGATCTATATGGGCTTCTACCCCAACCTGCCCAAGCTCGTCAGCGTGCGCTACCGCAGCCAGATTCCGGAGGCGACGCGCCTGACGGTCTCGATTCCCGGCTTCACCCAGCAGCAGACGCTGGAGTCCACCAGCGCGTCGGGCTTCCGGTCAGCTAACTTCAAGCCGCCGCTGCTCTCAAGCGCCACGCTCGATGCGCTCGCCCAGACACAGCGTCACGCCGCACAGATTCGCGTGCAACTGGCGGCGGGTTCGCGGGTGCTCTGCGAGACGAGCGCGCCCGTCACGCTGATCTCGCGCCGTTGGATGCAGTGGCGTGACAGCGCGACCGACGCCGACAATACGCCGCTGATCGCCGGATGGGTGACGCCCAACGATCCGACCATCACTACGCTGATTGGTCGCACGGCGCAGCGGCTCGGCGCACAGCCTGGCAGTTACGACAACACGTCCGCGCTCTATGGCTACAATCAGGGCGCGGCCAACGCCCAGCAGGTGCGCGATCAGGTGGACGCGCTCTTTGATACGCTGCAATTCGATTATCACCTGCGCTACGCCGCCGACAATCAGCCCTTCACGCAAGACGCCTCGCAGCAGGTGCAACTCCCGCGCGATGTGCTCTCGTCGAGCGCGCCGACGGGTATGTGTGTCGAGACCAGCGTGATTCTCGCCTCGGCGGTGGAGCGGCTGGGCATGCGCCCGTTCATCGTCTTCACGCCAACACATGCGTTTCTTGGCGTCGCCCTGAGCGCAGATCCGCAGGCTCCCGTCGAGTACTGGGAAACCTCTGATCTGAACGGCGGCGTCGCAGGCTCGCAGGCAAACACGCACGGCGACGCGGAGTTCGCTCAGGACACCCAGACCCACCAGATTCAGGAGATCATAGATATATCCTATGAGCGGATACATGGCATCGCGCCAATGGAGTAGCGCAGGGGGCAGGCGAGATGACAGCCACTGATTTTCCGGCGTGGTATAGCGCTGGTATCTTTGGCGGCATCGGCTGCGCGCTACTGAGTGCGCTGGCCATTGGCGCCTGGACGCTGTGGCGCCGCCGTGGGGTGACGGGGCAGGTGATCGGCGCGCTGCTCGTCTGCGCGGTCGCCAGCGCGCTCGACATTGGCCCGCTGCTCTGGATCGAGTACCGCCTGAATGTCTATGGCCCCACACTCGGCGCTGGCGAGGTGGGCGCGGCGCTGGCGGCGGCGGCGCTGGTGGGCTGGGTCGCGCCGCTCGCGGCGATCTGCTGGTATCTGCTGCTGGCCACGCCAGCGGCGCCCACTCCAGCGCGCGCGGCGCAGGCCGCGCGCCAGGGCGCCGTCTTGCCCGCCGCGCTCGATGATCCCGCACGCGCACGCGCCGTCACTGGCGACGGACAGCCCTGGGGAGCGCTCGCGCCGGTCGCCGCCACGCCAGACGCCGCCGTCAATGTCTCCACCCCCCGACCCATCGCACTGACGCATGCGCTGACGTTGATCGGGCGCGAACTGGACAACGACATCGTGCTGGAGGACGATCGTGTCTCACGCCGCCACGCCGAGCTACGCTGGGAGCGCGGACGGGTGGAACTCGCCGACTATGGCAGCCTCAACGGTACGCGCGTCAACCAGCAGGCGGTGCGCGGACGGCTGCCACTGCGCGATGGCGACCTGATCGAGTTTGGGCGCCATCACTATCGCCTCGCGCTCCAGCCTGGCGAGCCTGGCGCAGCGCAGGCGGCGGATGGCGCGGCGCCTGCGACGCTGGAGACGCCAGAGACGCGCAAGACGGCCAGCGTCTCCGGCTCATTTGGGCTGGGTACGCCACTGTTGCAGATGACGCTGATCCAGGGCGAAGGCGTCCCTGGCCAGGCGACGACCTGGCCGCTAGCTGGCCCCGTCACCACGATTGGGCGCGATCCCTCCTGTGGCATTCCACTGGCCGATACCTCGATCTCGCGCATCCACGCGCAGATTACGCGGCAGCCCGCTGGACACTTCATCGCCGACCTACAGAGCAGCAACGGCGTCACACTGAATGGCAGCCGCCTGAACGCCCCCGCGCAGCTCTTTGCAGGTGACATCGTGGCGCTGGGCGATTGCCTGCTGCGCTGCGAGGAGGTCGCGGCGCAGGCACGACGCACGCCCGCTGCGGCGCCTGCTAGTGGGGCTGCGGCTGGCGCGTTGCAGGCTGTGACGCCACCAGACATGGCGCCTGACCCTGTTCACGCCTCACCCACGGTCGCCATCTCGCCGACTGGCGCGCCTTCCTTCCACCTGCGTATCGCGCCAGGATGGAGCGCACGGCGCGAGAGCCGCCCACGCCTTGCGCCGCCACGCCTGACGCCCACGCCGCGTCAGCCCGGCTCCCCCTCAGATGAGCAGCGGTAGCGCGGTAGCGCCGTTACGGATTCTGGATAATCCTTCTCTGAATCACTGTCGGGAGCGCAGCCGCAAGCCGCGCCAAAAGATCGGCGTGCTTGCCGTCCACTGCCTCACTCGTCATGGCGATTCTGTCCGCGTCATCGCGCGCCTCTGGTGTATCCCACAATTCAATCACGATGCGGCCCAGGTACGTCGCGTTTGGACCACCGCTACTGATGACAGGTTTCAAGTGGTAGGCGGCGAGCGGGTCATCCACTGACTCCACAGACGCCTTCCAGTCCTCAGGTGGTACTGACATACGGGCTTCTCCTCGCTGATTGAAACGCGGCTCTGTATCATCTGGCGGGCCGCACGGTTGTCGTGGTTGATGACACCGTGATAGCGGATGGATTGCCAACGACAGCATACATCAGCCGCCCGCATAAGTCACAGATGAAGTCGCATGCGGTCGGCCAGCGCTGCGATCCCTTCGCGCGAGAACCAGCGAGCGTCCTATGCGCCACCGGAATCCTCCATACCCGCGCGAATAGGGCAATGGAGGGCCATTCTCGCGCATCGGCTGCCCGTCTTGCCTAACGACTTTTGCCGAAGAGTACTGGCGCCTCTTGCCAGGTTGGCAGACTACCGTTACAATTAGAACAAATGTTTCAGTATTCGTGGCGCGTGTGAACAGGCAAAGGGTGTCGCGTCTTCATCAGCGAGAGGGGTCAGTGGTCATGGCAAGGGTATTAGTGGTCGAAGACGATCTGGCGATTCGTCAGATGCTGACGTATGCGCTGGAGCTTGAGGGGTTTGCGGTCAGTTCACTGAGTGATGGCTCGCTGGTCGTGCAGACGCTGCGCGCGGCGACCGAGCGCGTAGTCGTGCTGCTCGACCTGATGATGCCGCACGTGACAGGTTGGGAGGTCTGCGAGCGGCTGGCGGCGGAGCCAGCGCTGGCAGCGCGGCATGCGGTGGTGATTATGTCGGCGGCCATCACTCCTGGCGAGCGTTTCCCGGATTTCGTGCGGGCGGCGCTTCTCAAGCCGTTCACGCTGACGACGGCGCTAGCGCTGGTGGAGACGCTCAGCCTTGAGCCAGTCGCGCCGAGCGCCAGCCAGGCAGGCGAGCTTGCCGCTCACCCATAGGCGCCAGACCTCACCCCAGCCCCTCTCCCGGCGGGCGAGGGGAGATACGAAAGCCCCGCTCCCGCCGCAGCGGGGGAGGGGTTGGGGAGGGGGCCAGCCAGCGCCAGGAGTCATCAGCCACGCTAGCGTTCGCTCTGCGCCGCCAGCAGCAGATAGCCCGTCACCAGCAGCGCGCCCGCGCCGATGAGAAAGACATAGAGGCCGAGGGCGGGCGTTACCTGTGGTGGCGCAAAGGGCAAGTGCGCCACCAGACCCGCCATGAGCGCAGGCGCCAGCGGACCGGAAAATGCCCAGAGCGCGCCAGCGAATCCCAGCATCAGCGCGCCGACGCCAAAGGGCAGCATGCGCGTGAGTGGCGCTCGCCGCCAGCGGGGCAGCAGCGGTGGCGCGATGACGACGAGCAGCGCCACCACCAGCGCCACGGCAGGCAGGCCAACCTGTGTTGGCGCATAGCTCACGCCATTCACGCTGACCCACGGCAGCAGCAGATCGGCCTCCATCACCAACGCCGTCAGCAGCGCGACCCGGCTGGGCAGGTCGCGTGGGAAGCCGGGAACATCCAGGTCGCCCGCGAAGATGCTGGCGCCCGCGCTGGCGGCGCTCTCGGCGGCTGCGGATGTCAGCGGCGGCAGGGTAGCTGGAGCGGTGAACGTCTCCATGCGTTCGCGTGAGCGCATCCACGAGCCAGACGGCCGCGCGGCCCCTGCGTCTGCCTTGCTCGCGGCGCCGATGCGTGTCAGCGTGCGCGTGTCCGGCGCCGCGACGGCTCGCCCGCAGGATGGACACACCTCAGCGACAAGTGAGATTTCCGAGCCACACGCGCTGCAAAACATGCTCGTTCATACTCCCTTTGCCGCCGAGGCGCGCCGCCGAATTGCCCGCCGACCGCTACTGCTCGTTCTCCCCGTCATCATCGTCATCGTCGTCGTCGAACGCCGCATGTAGCTCCGCCGCGCGCTCGGCGGCATGCTCGGCCTCACCGCTGCGCCCCGCCGCCAGCAGCGCCTGCGCCAGCGTCTCGTAGCCAATCACGAACTCTGGATCGAGCGCAACCGCCGATTCCGCCAGATCAATCGCGTCGGCGGTGGCGCCGTTCGCCAGGTAGGTGTCGGCGAGGTCGTTGCGGATGCCCGGATTGAGCGGGTCGGCCTCGATGGCCTGCTCGTAGGCGGCGATGGCCTCGTCGCGCCGCCCCAGACCATCCAGCGCGGACGCCTTCTCGTAGAGCGCCTCGGCGTTGTCGGGGAAGCGGTCGAGGAATTCGCTGGCGGTCTGCAGCGCCTCATCATAGCGCTCGGCCAGGTTCAGCGCGGCGGTCAGGCCAGCGTAGGCCTCGGCCAGCAGATCCTCGCTCTCATCGGTATGCGTCTCGCCATACAGGTGAATCAGTTCACGGTAGCCTGCTACCGATTCATCAAAGCGTTGCGCGTCGCGCAGGACCTCAGCCAGATTGAAGCGCACGCTCGGCGAATCGGGGGCCAGCGTAAGCGCCTGCTCATAGGCGGCGATGGCGCCGTCGAGGTCGTCGAGTTCTTGCCGCCAGTTTGCCAGCCGCTCCCAGGCGTCCGGCTCGGTGGGGGCGATCTGCGTCACGTGGCCCCAGGCGGCGGCGGCCTCGTCGGCGCGGTTCATCGTCTCATAGACCAGCGCCTGCGTCTCATAGGTCGCGAGATCATTGGGCGCGAGTGCGACCATCTGGTTGACCAGATTCAGCGCGTCCTGCTCGCGGTGCGCCATCAGGTAGGCGTCGCAGAGCCGCTCATAGCGCTCCAGGTCGCGCGGCTCCTCGTCCACGCTGCGCTCCAGGTCGGCGATATGCTCCGCCTGATGCTCGATCTCGTCGCGCGCCTCACGCAGCCGCTCCGCCGCCAGCGCATTCTCCGGGTTCAGAATCTGCGCCTGTCGGAAGGCCAGCACGGCGTCATCATAGAAGCCTAGCTCCAGATAGATGTCGCCGATGTTGGTGAAGAGTTCGTCGTTGCCGTTGTCGAGTTCCAGCGCGCCCTGATAGGCTTCCAGCGCGCGCTCGTCCTCGCTTTGCTCACGGTAGAGATGCCCCAGATTGATATAGGCTTCGATCAGCGAGGGGTCGCTGTAGATTGCGCGCAGATAGCAGACGATAGCTTCTTCGGCGTCGCCCAGGCGTTGCAGCGCCAGCCCCAGATTGTAGCGCGCACGCGCGTTGTCGGGGTTGGC
>JAICSR010000184.1 GCA_025936795.1 Ktedonobacterales bacterium
AAGCTGGGCGGCGGCGGATAGGGCATCGACGCGGCAGCCTGTGGCGCGGCGACGTGCGGGTTGCTGGGCGCTTGTGGCGTCTGCGTGGGCGGCGCCGGGGGATAGCCTGGATAGCCGGGATGGTAGGCGGGGTAGGCCGGATAACCTGGGTACGGCTGCTGGCCTGATTGCCCTGGCTGCGGCGGATAGACTGGGTAGGCCGGATAGCCAGGCGTGGGGTACGGTCCGTAGGGCGCGTAGGGGTATGCGCCCTGTGGTGGCTGCTGCGGATACCAGGCTGGCGCATGCAGCGGAGTCAGCGCCGCATTGGGCGGCGAGACGGGCGCGTTGCGCGCGCCCTGCGCCCCAGCCGCTGCGCAGAAGCCCAGGCAGACCAGCGCGGCGACGATCTCCTGCAAGAGCAGGAAGATCAGCTGCTGTGGCAAAAAGGCGCTGCTGAAGGTGCCGACGAACACGCCGGAGATTGTGCCATCACTATTGGTGATGACCGTCGCGATGATCGAGGCAAGCAGCCAGATGCACGTACCCGTCAGCCAGACCCACATCCCCGCCGATGCGCCGCCTGCATGCCGCCCCTGCGCGATGGCCGCCAGCCGTCCAGCGCGTCCGGCGAACCAGACCGTCACCACGCCAGCCAGCAGCATGGCGAGATAGGTCGTCAGCAGCATCGGAATCAGCGCAGGCGCCACCGTCGTCGGATCGACCAGGCCACCAGAGGTCAGGATGGTGAACATGTGCTGAATGGCGCGCAGCGCCGCCTCGGAGCCATGCGCCGCCGCCACTGAGAGCAACACCTGCGCGATGGAGAAGAGGCCGCTGACTAGCCCGACTCGCACGCCATAGACCCGCGGCGCATCTCGCTGCTCACTCATGCCGTTCCCGCTCCTCATCCATTCCGCTCAGCGCGGCGCCAGCGCGCCCTGAATGACGCCTCGATAGATCATGATAGATCATGCGTCATTCAGCGCAAAAGCGCAATATGCGCGTCTGCTAACGATGGGCGCCCGGCAACCTGCTGCTCCGTCGGGCTAATTCTCGCTGTCGGGGTCGCCAGGGCCGTCAATCGGCAGCTCGTCGTCAAGCAGGCCGAGGGAGTCGAGTGAGCCAAAGTCGAAGTCGTCGTGGCCGGCGCCGTTCGGGCCCGCGCCATTGGTCGCGCCAGGGTAGGGCTGGCCGACGAGCCGATCATAGAGCGTCTGAAGCTGATCCTCATTCGTGAAATAGAGCGTCAGCGAGCCTTTGCCCTTGGTCGAGCGTTGCAGCCGCACCTTCATCTCAATCGCACGGATGAACTCCTGCTCCAGGTGCTGCGTCTCGAAGCTCTGCGGGCGCGCCGCGCCGCCGCGACGGTCGGGCGCGAGGCTGAGGGTGGCGGCGTTGACCCGGCGAGCCAACTCCTCGGCGGCGCGCACGCTATACATCTGCGCGATGATGAGCTTGGTCGCGTTGACGCGCTCACTCTCGTCGGTGATCTGCAAGACGGCGCGCGCGTGGCCCTCGGTGAAGACCTTGGGAAGCTGCATCAGCGCATCCTGCGCCTCGCGCGGGAGCTGCAGCAGGCGCAGCTTGTTGGTGATGGTCACGCGGTCGCGCCCGACGCGCTCGGCGATCTGCTCATGCGTCAGGCCATATTCCTCGACCAGCGTGGTGTAGGCATTGGCCTCTTCCAGCACGTTCAGGTCGCGCCGTTGCAGGTTTTCGACCAGCGCCAGCTCCAGCGCCAGCTCAGGCGTCGCCTGGCGGATGACGACGGGAACCAGATTCACGCCAGCCATCTGCGCCGCACGCCAACGCCGCTCGCCCGCGATCAGTTGATACTGCGGGTCGTTGGGGTTGTCGTCAATCAGCGTGACGAGCAACGGCTGGAGCAGCCCGTATTCCTGGATGGACGCGGCGAGGTCGAGCAGCGAGGGATCATCCTCCACAGCGGCGCGCGGCTGCTGCGGATTCGGCGTGATCGCATCGACTGGAATCTCGAAGAGCGCGGAGGCCGAGAGATTCGTGTCCAGCGCGCTATCGTCGCTGACCGGCGCGGCGCCAGGAATGAGGGCGTCGAGGCCACGCCCCAGGCCGAAACGCTGCTTAGGCATGCGAGTCCTCCATCGCGGCGGCGCGAGCGATCACCTCTTCCGCGAGTGTCTTATAGGCCAACGCGCCCGGTGAGCGCGCATCATGCTCCAAAATGGTCAGGCCAAAGCTGGGCGCCTCCGAGAGCCGCACATTGCGCGGGATCAGCGTCTGAAACTTCTCTTTGGGGAAGTGCTGCGTAATCTCGTCCACCACCTCAGCGGCCAGGCGCGTGCGCGGGTCGTACATCGTCAGCACCACGCCGAACAGGCTGACGTTGGGGTTCAGCCGGTCGCGCACCAGGCGAATCGTATTGAGCAACTGCTGCATGCCTTCCAGGGCGAAGTATTCGCACTGGAGCGGCAGAATCACGCCATTGGCGGCGGTGAGCGCGTTGACGGTCAGCAGGCCGAGCGAGGGCGGGCAGTCAATCATCACGAAGTCATACTCGCCGCGCAGGCTGTCGAGGATGCGCTTCAGCCGATACTCGCGCTGGTCGAGATAGACCAGTTCGATGTCGGCGGCGTAGAGGTCCACTTTGGCGGGCAGCAGCGACAGGTTGGGGCGCATCGGGTCGGCCTTGATCACGTCGGCCACCTTCACCGAGTCGTTGACCAGCAACTCGTAGATCGAGAGGCCAACGCGATGTGGGTCCACGCCGAAGCCGGTCGTCGTGTTTGATTGCGGGTCCAGGTCAATGACAAGTGTCTTACGTCCGGCGCTGGCGAGGCAGGCGGCGAGGTTGATCGTGGTCGTCGTCTTGCCCACGCCGCCCTTTTGATTGGCGATGGCGAACACCCTTGTTTCTGGCATCGGCGACCGCTCCCCTTTCGGCGTGTGGAACAGGTGATCAGCATATAGAGCAGCAAGCGCCAGCAAGCGGCTGAGCGCTGGCTGATGCGCATCGAGATCTGTGCGTGCAGTGGACGTGTGCGTCTCCGCGACCCAAAACGAGGCTCATCAGGCATGGCAAGCGCCGTAGATAACGCAATCAGCGCACGCTCGTCGTCGTCGCGCCTCGCAATTCGTCAGTTTCGAGCGCAGGCGAGCGGTCATCCTGAGACGCCCAGACAACGCTGGCTGAGACGCCGTGCCATTGTACCGTATGGCGCGCATAGGCGCCAAGGGACCGACGCCGTTCGGGCCATGACTGTGACCCATTTGGGAGGGGGCGCAGCGAGCGACCATCTGTGCTATCCTTGCGTCAAGCGCCCGACAGAGATGTCGCAGAATACCTGGCCGTGGGCTTTATACGGAAAGATGATAGGTGAGACGGATGGCGACCGAAACGTACGCATCACCTAGGAAACGGCGCAAGATGACCCGCAGGCAGGCGGGGCTGCTGGCGGGCGTGGTCGCGCTGGTGGCGCTGGCGGTGGTCGCTGTCGAGGTGGTCTGGCCGCTCAGCGCCGGGCTGCCAGTCGGCTGGGGCCAGTACAACAACAGCCAGTTTCACCTGCATGTTGGCACGCCACTGTTCTGGAGTGTCGCCGCAGACTCCGATGCGTTTCAGGGCAATCCTGGCTGTGGGCTTATCGTTGCGCTTGCGCCGCCCTCGCAAGCGGAGCTCCATTCGACCCGCGATCTGGAGAAGGCGCCGCTCACCATACAGGTCGCTGTGGCTGCGCCCTGCATGGATGTTGGCGTGAGCAGTGGCGGGCAAACGCCACGCGCGCAGCCGACCGGGCAATCTGTTGTCGTCGCCGGGCAGTCGGCGCCCGTGGAGACCGCATCGGTTGGCGCCGGGCAGATCAGCTACAGCGTTGTCGTGACAGCGCACGGCTTCACCTATAGCTTCATGCTCAACGCGGTCTCGGCGGCGCAGCGGCAGCAGGCGCAAAATGATCTGCCTGACTTCCTCACCTTCGTGCGCTCGTTCCGCTACATCAGCTAGGCGAAAACGAGCGTGGGATGAGGCCACCGCGTCATCCCACGCTCGTTGCGATGGCGCCTGAGAGGGTGTTTTGCACTGAAGGGCAGAGGCGGCGCCCGCTGCGCGGCGTTTTTGCTGCGCGCTTCGATCTGCCGCGCTTCGATCTGCCGCGCATCGGCCTCCAGCAGCGCGCGTTGGCGGAGGCATTGTCGCCTGCTTGGCTAACTCAAACCTCGTGGCTTCCGGTTGTAATTGCGCCTGCACGCTGGTAATTCACGATGATGATGCCACTCGGGGAGACATGGCTCTCCGTCACCTTGAACGCCGCCGGGATGGCGCCATCGGTAAACAAGCGTTTGCCACTGCCCAACGTCAGTGGATAGATCTTGAGCCAGAACTCATCGACCAAATCATGCTTCATGAGCGTCTGAACGAGATTTGCACTGCCGTATACGTGCAAATCCGGCCCTGGCTGCTGCTTGAGGTTGGTGACTTTCTCCGCAATGTCGCCGCTTAAAAACACCGTGGGCTGCCATTCGTGAGACGTCATAGTAGTCGAGGCGACGTACTTCGTCGCCGGATTGACGCCTGGCCATATGTCCGCATGGCGCGGCCAGTACGCCGCCCAAATCTCAAAGGTTGTGCGCCCTAACAACAGATCAAACGGCATAGTCATCTGCTTATGCATGGCTGCTTCAAGCACATCGTCAGAATAGGGAGCTTGCCACCCGCCATACGCGAAGCCGCCACTGGTATCTTCCTCTGGCCCGCCTCCGGCTTGTATGACCCCATCCAGGGTGACGAATTCAAGGACAATGACGTTTCTCATGGCCGAGTTCCTCCAACGTCTGGCAACATCTGGCGACCTCTCAAGAGGCCGTGATACGACGATGTGTCTTCAAGCGCGCCCAGCGGCGCGCATTGTTCGTATTCTGTGGCTCATCCCCCAAAACGGGAACGACAACAAAAATCGCAGCGCATCGACGCTTAGCCAGGGAGGGGTCTCAGCCTGTCATTCCATTGCACACCTCGCGCTGCGTCTACGCCTGAGTTGCGGCTGGCTCCTGGCGTGAGAAGGCGAACAGCGTGATCGCCAGCGCCACGACAATCAGCGCGCACGTCGCGATGATCGGCTGCGCGAGATGCTGCGGCGTCGCGCCCAACGCCAGCGCCTGAGCCGGATCAGTCAGACCATTCGGGGTATTGGGCAGCAGTTGCGGCGAGACACCGAGCAGCGCCAGCACAAGCCAGGCGGCGAAGCCCAGCGACGCGGCGGCCACGGTCGAGCGGGTCAGCGCGCTCGCCAGAAACGTCAGCGCCAGGTAGGCTGTTAGCGAAAGCAAGATGAGCAGCGCCATCGCGGCGAAGGCCAGCGCCGAGGTCGCCCCGAAGAAGTAGACCGTATAGCCATACGCCGCCACTGTGGCAACCAGCATCCCCAGCCCCAGCGTGATCAGCAGCGCGGTGAACTTCGCCGCCAGGAAAGCCAGCCGCGAGACCGGCTTGGTCAGCAGAAATGCGACTGTGCCTCGCTCCTTCTCGCGCGCGACCGATCCCATCGCCAGCACAATCGCGATCAGGAAGCCATCGCCGCCGACATTCTTGATGTACTGCATGATAGCGTCTTTCAGCGTCGGCGCCGCGCTCGTGATTGTGATGCCGGAGCCGACTGCGCCTTTGAGCAGTTCTGGCGTGTAGTGCGCGGCCAGCGGCGAGAGCGTCCCCAGGATGAAAAAGACAATCAGCGTGACGGGTAGCCGACTGGTGCGCCACGCCTCGCGCAGTTCCTTGATGAGCAGCGTTCGATAGCCAACCAGTGAAAATGTCTCCATGTCACGATACCTCCTGTGTTGGCGTCTGTGCAGCCGTCTGCGTGCGCGGCTCCTCGGTCAGCCGCAAGAAGATCTCTTCGAGGCTGGGGCGGCCGCGTTCGAGGCGCGCCAGCGCGACACCAGCGCGCGCGCAGAGCGGGGCCAGCGCATAGCTCGCCGCGTGCGTATCGCGTACACCCACGCGCAGCGTATCCTGCCGCTGGGTAACGCTCTCGGCCCACGGCTCTGCGCGCAGCAGCGCCTCCAATGTGGCCAGCCCCTCCGTCTGATGTGGCTCCAGTTCGATCTCATAGGTTGGGCGGGCGTAGCGTTCTTGCAGGTCGGCGACCGTAGCCGCCACGATGAGCTTTCCATGATCGAGGATGGCGACATGGTCACAGATGCGCTCGACATCCGCCAGAATATGCGTCGACATGAAGACCGTCGCCTGCGCATGCAGGTCCGCGATGCTCTGGAGAATCTCATAGCGGCCAGCCGGATCGAGCGCGCTGGCTGGCTCGTCGAGAAACAGCACCTCTGGGCGGTTCATCAACGCCTGCGCCAGGCCCAGGCGCTGCCGCATGCCTCCAGAGTAGCCGCCGATGCCACGGTTGGCCGCGTCACTGAGTCCCGTAGTCGCTAGCACCTCATCCACACGACTGCGCAGCGCAGCGCCACGCAGGCCGAACAACTGGCCGGTGAACTCCAGCAGCTCGCGCCCCTTCATCCAGGTGTAATAGTTTGGCTGCTGTTCGAGTACGCTGATGCGCTTGCGTAGCGCGACGCCGCCTGTGGCGATGTCGTAGCCCGCGACGGTGGCGCGGCCTGCCGTGGGACGCGCCAGCCCGGTCAGCAGATGCGCCAGGGTCGTCTTGCCCGCGCCGTTTGGCCCCAGCAGGCCAAAGATCGCGCCCTGTGGCACATCGAGGCTCAAGGCGTCGAGCGCTGTCACCGCGCCATAGCGTCTGGTCAAGCCTTCACAGTGAATTGCGCTTGTCATGCGGCTACAGGTCCTCCCGACCGAAGAAGAGATACGCCAGTGGCCCCAGCGTGCCAATCAGCAGGACGACGAGCGTCCAGACAAGCTTGCTGCCACCGCGCACGCGACGATCAGCCCGGAAGATGTCGAAGAGGCAGAAGATGACGAGCGCCAGTTCGGCGACCGCCAGCGGAATCAGAATGGGTAGAGCAGCCTGAAGCTGGCTGAGATCGTGTGTTGTCATGATGCGCTACTCGCTTTCAGCTTTTCGCCGGTGGGCGGCGTCGCAGTGGCGCCGCACGTTCCAAGGGTAGCCGCCGATGGTCAATGCGCCTGCTTGAACAGGTCAATAACAGGTTAATAGCGCGTCACAGTTGGGGCATGCAGGCGTTGCGCCATCGCGCGCCAGCGGCGTCATCGCCTACAATCGCCTACAATGGAGGCGGGATTGCGGAGATGAGGAGTGCAACAACGATGAGCGACGCTCTACCATCAGCGCAAGGCGGCCAGGCGGTGCTGGTGATTGACGATGACCCGGCGATTGTCGAGTTGCTGCGCGACTTCCTGGTGGCCAGCGACTTCCGCGCGCTGGAGGCGACCAACGGTCAGGAGGCGCTGGACATCATGGCGCGCGAGCCGGTGGATTGCCTGATTATGGATGTGATGATGCCGGGCCTGTCGGGTTTCGACCTGTGCCGCCAGATCCGCGCGCGCCATGATGCGCCGATTATCTTTCTGAGCGCGCGGGCTGACGAAACGGACAAGATTCGCGGGCTGATGCTCGGCGGCGATGACTATATCGTCAAGGCTACGGCGACGCCGAACGAGATCGTGGCGCGAGTCAAGGCGGTGCTGCGGCGCTATGCGTCCGGACGCGCCGGGCGCCAGGCGCGCTACGACTTTGGCCGC
>JAICSR010000086.1 GCA_025936795.1 Ktedonobacterales bacterium
CCAATCGAGGCCCGTCGTAGCGATAGGGGTTGATCCAGCCGTTCGCATTGGAGATCGCCTCGCTCACGCTCGGCAGCGCGCCCCACGTATCGTAGGCATAGCTAGCTACACTATTGCCAGTGGCATCAGTCAGGTTCACCACATCCCCTCGCGCATCATAGACGTAGTAGTAGCGCAGGGCGCTGGCTGGGCCGCTCCCGACCTGCACGCTTTCGGGCGCGCCATTGATGCCGGTCTGGTAGGCCAGCCACCCCGCCCAAACAAACGGCCGCTACTCATCGTCGTCGTCGTTTCGCTGTGAGCGATAGCGCCAGCGGTGGTGAGATCACTACCGTGCCCGGCCGAAATCCAGGATGCTGGTGGCCAATACCGCCAGCGCTGAGAGTTCCACCAGAGCCAGCATGACTCCGACAGAGACAGGAAATGCGGCGAGCGAGCGATATTCGGTGAGGGTCACGAGGACAATCCCAATGACACAGAAACTCACCGCGAATCTCCAGGGAGATCTAGCGCGCCAGATGATGAGCAACTGCGCTTCGATCACGAGCAGGCAAACAACCTGGGATAGTGACAGCGCAACGAGCGCGGACTTGAGCAAGCCACCGAAAACCGCTAATTCAATGGATGTGAGAAGCAGCCAACACCAGCCACTCAACCCTACAGCGGCCGCCAATTGCGTGGCCGGCGAGAGGGCTGGCGCTGTCTCGCGGCGTAGCTTGCGGTATGACCACAGGCCTACCGCGAGCGCGAGAAGCGCATTCAGTGCGAGGAGAGCGGCGGCAAATCCCGTCATGGCGATGATCTCCCCACGCTATGCGCGTTGATCTTCCACATACCGTGCCACCTCTATATCCCCCGCTGTGCGCGACGTTGCGCAGTGAGATGACGCCCGGATACTACATGCTGTCACTGAGGCGCAACTGCGCATGGCCCAGCGGTTCACGCGAGATGAAGCGACCGGTGGTCGGATCATACGCCCATACTGCCATCCAGTAAAGGCCGCTTGTCGCATCGCAGCGCACGCCGCCGCGTCCGTGGTAGCGATAGGGATTCGTCCAGCCGTTGGCGAACGTCTCGGCGCTCGCCCGTCGCTTTGACGCTCGCGCTGGGCCAGCCGTACAATGACGGTAGACGAGATGCCTGCCCGCAGCGCGGCGGTGTCCGGCTGTGTTGCGTGCGTGAGAGACGGACAAGAGAAGGACAGGCGAGCTATGGCGCCAGGACGACAGGTGCGACTGACGACCCTTGCAAGCTGCGCTGGCTGAGCGTCGAAGATGGGCGCAGATGCCCTGGCGCACGTGTTGCGACCGCTCAGCTCAATCTTTGGCGAGGTCAACCCCGATCTGCTTGTTGGTCTGGGGGCGGCTGACGACGCCGCCGTCTACCGCCTGAATGACGCGCAGGCCATCGTCGCCACCGCCGACTTCTTCCCGCCGATTGTGGATGATCCCGCGACGTTTGGGGCCATCGCCGCCGCCAACGCGCTCAGCGACATCTACGCAATGGGTGGGACGCCGCTGTTCGCGCTCAACCTCGTCGCCTTCCCCGATGACCTCGACCGCGAGATACTGACCGAGATTCTGCGCGGCGGCGCCGAGAAGGTGCGCGAGGCAGGCGCCGTCATCGCGGGCGGCCACACCATCTCTGACGCCGAGCCGAAGTATGGGCTGGCGGTGATTGGCGTCGTCCATCCCCAGCGCATCTTCACCAAGGGCGGCGTGCGCGAGGGCGATGCGCTGATCCTGACGAAGCCGCTGGGCACTGGCGTCATCTCGACCGCGCAGAAGAACGGCGTTGATGATGACGCCTTCGCCGCGCGCATGGCCGCCGCCGTCGCCAGCATGACCACGCTCAACGCCGCCGCCGCGCGCCCGCTGGGCAGCCTGGGCGCCGACCTGCGCGCCTGCACCGATATCACGGGCTTTGGCCTGCTGGGCCACGCGCTCGAAATGGCGACGCTGAGCGGCTGCGCGCTGCGCTTCGATCTGCCCAGCATCCCCTGGCTCGCTGGCGCCCGCGACTATGCCGAGGCGGGCTACATCCCTGGCGGCACGGGACGCAATCAGCAAGCGGTCGCTGCGCAGACCAGCTATGGCGAGGGCGTGACTGACCTCGACCGCGCGCTGCTCTGCGATCCGCAGACCTCCGGCGGGCTGCTCGCCGCTATCGCGCCCGAACGTCTCGACGCCACACTGGCCGCGCTGAGCGAGGCGGGTGTCACCGTCAGCGTCATCGGTCACGCCCAGGCTGGCTCCGGGCTGATCGTCTCCGCTACCTCACCGGAGCGCCCACGCGCAAAGCGTCCCAGCGCCCATGCAAGCAAAGCCAGCGTTGCAGAGGCGCCAGCGCGCCCTTTCGTGAGCGCGGCGGACGTGGCGAGCGGAGCTGTAGACGCGGGCGAGGCTAGCGACGCGGGCGGCGCGCTGGCCGCGCTGGAGGAGGCGCTTGGCCATACCTTCGCCAATCGCCAACTGCTGCTCGATGCGCTCACTCATCGCTCCTACGCCTACGAATTCGCCGCGCCGGGGGGCGTCTCGAATGAGCGGCTGGAGTTCCTCGGCGACGCGGTGCTGGCGCTCGTCAGCGCTGACCAGCTCTACCAGCAGCGTCCGGAGGCGCAGGAGGGTGATCTGACCCAACTGCGCGCCGCGCTGGTGCGCGCCTCCACACTGGCCGACTTCGCGCGGCGCATCCCACTCGGACCCTACCTGCGGCTGGGGCGTGGCGAGGAGGCGACCGGAGGCCGCGACCGCGAGACGCTGATCGCCTCCGCCTTCGAGGCCGTGATCGGCGCGCTCTATCTCGACGCAGGCCTCGCCGCCGCCCAGGACTATCTGCTGCCGCTGCTGCGCGCCGAGGCGGCCAACGCCGTGCAGCAGCGCCGCGTCAAAGACGACAAATCGCTGCTGCAAGAGCTGGCGCAGGGGCAATTGAGCGTGACACCGCGCTACGTCGTCGTCAATCAGGAGGGGCCGTCGCACGACCGCATCTTCAGTGTTGAGGCGCTGGTGGGCGAGGTGGTAATCGGGCGCGGCCAGGGCCACAGCAAACGTGAGGCGGAGCAAGCCGCCGCCCACGCCGCCCTGCAAGACCCCGGCTGGACGACACCCGACCAGCCTGAGCAGCCGGAGCAAGCGTAGCCAGCAAAGGAGCAGCCATCGTGAGCGACCAGACGCCAGCCGACCTGAATGCGCCTGAGGGAATCGTCTCCAGGCGCAGTGTCTACGCCTTCAGCGAGACGGTCACGCGCATCGAGCGGGCGCTGACGGACAAAGGGCTGATTCTCTTTGCGCTGATTGACCACAGTGGCGAGGCGCAGCGCGTTGGCCTGACGATGCCTGAGACGAAGCTGCTGATCTTCGGCAGCCCACGCGCCGGAACGCCGCTGATGCTCGTCTCTCCGCTGCTGGCGCTCGATCTGCCGCTGAAGGCGCTCGTCTGGCGCGACACAACAGCGGGCCACGTTTGGGTGAGCTACACCAGCCCCGCGTGGCTCGCCCAGCGCCACCACATTCCAGCGGATCTGGCGAAGAACATCGCCGGCATGGAGCCACTGATCGCGGCGGCCATCCAGCCGTGAGGCGTAGTCGGAGGGAGAGACGATGAAGATCGAGGCGAAGCTGGCGGAACGCGGGCTGATCTTGCCTGCGACAGTGCAGACCGACGCATCCGTGCGGCTGCCATTCGCGCAGGTGCGTGTCTATGGTGGGCGCGCCTATATCTCTGGCCACGCCCCGCTCAATCCCGATGGCTCTATCGCCGGGCCACTGGGCAAGGTCGGGCGCGAGGTGACATTGGAGCAGGCGTACCATGCTGCCGAGTTGACCGCGCTGGCTATCCTGGCCGACCTCAAGCGCGAGCTGGGCGACCTCGACCGCATTACCGCGTGGCTGCGCGTCTTCGGCATGGTGCAGACGGCGCCGGGCTTCCAGCAGACGCCAGCGGTCATCAATGGCTGCTCCGACCTGCTGCTCGATCTCTTCGGCCCGGAGATTGGCGCGCACGCTCGCAGCGCCGTTGGCCTGGCGGAGCTACCCTTCAACATCCCTGTCGAGATCGAGGCCGAGGTTGCCATCGCAGCCGAATGAGCGCGACTCATACGCGGAATGGAGGAGGCGGCATGGACACGCCGCGATGGTTTCCCGATGAGCTAGCGCATGCGGGCGCCGAACATCGCGACCCCGCCTATGTGGCGACCTACGACCGCAAGGCGACGACTGACCCGACGGAGGACGTGGCGCTGCTGCGGGAATCGCAACTGGGCGCGACGAGCGTGGTGGTGGACCTTGGCGCGGGGACGGGAACCTTCGCGCTGGCGGCGGCGCCCTTCTGCGGGCGCATGGTCGCGGTGGATGTCTCGCCAGTGATGCTCGCGCAGTTGCGCGCGAACGTCGCGCGGCTGGGACTGCGCAACGTCGAGTGCGCACAGGCGGGTTTCCTCAGCTACGCGCATCAGGGCGCGCCCGCCGACTTCGTCTACTCGCGCCACGCACTGCATCACCTGCCCGACTTCTGGAAGGCGCTCGCGCTCAGCCGCATTGCGGACGTCATGCGGCCAGGCGGCGTCTTCCTGCTGCGCGACCTGATCTTCTCATGCGAGCTGCGCAACGTTGAGCGCGCCATCGAGGCCTGGCTGGCGGGCGCAGCCGAGCGCGCACACGATGACGACGCTGGCCAGATTGGCTGGACACGCGCGGAGCTAGAAGAACACCTGCGCGACGAATACAGCACGTTTAGCTGGCTGCTTGAGCCAATGCTCCAGCGCGCGGGCTTCGAGATCAACGAGGCGCGCTACAGCCCGTCAGGCGTCTACACCACCTATGTCTGCATCAAGCAGCCTGCTGTGGGATAAAGAGACAGGCAAACCAGCAGGCGCCGGGGAGCGCCTGTGGCCGCCTGCCTGTCTGTCTGGCGAGCGCTACACTAGTAGCCGCCGTTGCCATAGCCGCCGCCCGGTGTGGTGGGCGATGCGCTCGCGGGCGCTGATCCACTGCCAGCCGCCAGGTCGCTCGTCGCCACGAACCACTTGCCGAAGACGCCTTCGCCTTTCACATCACTCTGGCTGGTGTCCGAAGCGTAGCGATAGAGCGGATGCCCATTGTATTCGACCTGGGAGCCATTCGCGCCGCTCACCGTCGTCAGCATGCCCGAGAGGCCCGCGCCGCTGACACTGCCGCTGGCGCTGAGTGGTGGCCACATTTGCGCGCAGGAGCCAGTGCAGGTGACGCTGGAGGCGCTGTCTGGTGTGAAGTAGTAGAGCGTCATGCCCTTGGTATCGGCGAGCGCTGTCACCGATTTGCCGCTGACTGTGACCGTCTTCGTGCAGACCGCTGCGCCCGATGCGCATTGCAGATTCACGCTGCCGCCTGATGCCGTTGACGAACCGCCCCCAGAGCTGCTGGAGCCGCCCCCGCCACCATAAAGTCCGCCGCCCGCCGCGCCAGCGCCACCGCAGGCCGCCAGACCCAGCGCCGCTGCCAGCGCCAGCCCGGCAAGCGCGCCAAATCGCCTTCTATACGTCCCATTCGTCGCCATGATCATTCCTCCAGAGCGCGGAACAGTCTGTCCTTGCTCGGCATACTCACTCGACGAGGCGTTCAGTCAGGGGCGCCCGCGCCTCTCGGGCGCCCCTGGTGTACACAGAGCAGTACGTCGGGGTGTTACATCCCTGTACGCATTGACCAAGCGCGGAAGCCCGGCGTGCTCGTTGAAGATGATAACTGGGTAGATGCCGTCTCCACCCCTGAATCGTCGCAGGGCGGCCAGCCACCAACACAGTGATCGAGTGACCTGCGCACTGGCCTGTTACCTTTGCCGCGCTCGCGTGTGTGTAGTGTCGTATCGCGGGCGCAACGGCGCCCCGAACGCGATACACCTGAAGCGTTGTGGCCGCCTGGAGAATCGAGGACCAGTTGCAGCACATCACCCTCACTGGCTGGGGAGCGCAAGGCCATGTCCGCATGCGACTATGGGCGCCGCGCTGGCTGCTGGCGCTGCGTAGCGAGCGCATCACTAGCGCGTCTGAGCCTGAGGCGCGGCAGCCCACGTCAGGCGATGGCGTCGCGCCACAGGCGCCGACAAGCGCCACGCCGAGCTTCGAGGCCTTCTATCAGCAGCACGAGCGCGCCATCTTCGGCTACCTCTGGCGTGTCTGTGGTGACGAGCAGACCGCCAACGACCTCACGCAGGAAGTCTTCTTGCGCGCCTGGCGTGCGTTCGAGAAGTTGCGCGGCTACGAGCGGCCTGAGGCGTGGCTCTTTCGTGTCGCCACCAACCTCGCGCTGAATGAGCGCCGCCATCAGCGGCTCGTGGGGCCAGCCGCGCTGCTGGAGGGCCACGAGCGCGTCAGTGGCGACCACGCGACCCAGCTTGCCGAGCGCGCCACCCTGCGCGCCGCGCTGGAGAGCCTGCCCGCGCGCCAACGCGCCGCCTTCATCCTGCGCGAGTTGTATGGCCACAGTTGCGACGAGATCGCCGACATTCTGGGCCTCACCCGCGCCGCCGCCAAGATGACCCTCAGCCGCGCACGCGAACGCCTGCGCGCGCGCTATCTGAAGGAGGACGCCGAGTGAGCGCCCCAACCATCCCCACCTGCCCGCTCGGCCTGACGGCTGATGACCTCTCCGCCTGGCGCGACCACGCGCTGAGCGTAGCGGATGAGCAGCGCATCACGTCCCACACGCGCGGCTGCCCCGCCTGCCAGCGCACCATCGCCGCACATGCCGCGCTGGCCGCCGCGCTCCAGGCCGACCAGCCGCCCGCGCCTGATCCGCGCAACTGGTCGCGGCTACATGCGCGCATCAACGGCGAGCGCCTGGCGCGCACGCCCAGCGCGCCAACGGCCCGACGCACGCCACGCCGCGCCATCTGGGGCGGGCTGGGCGCCGCCGCTGCTGTTCTGCTGATCTCGGCGCTCTTCATCTCACTTTTCGAGCAGCAGGCGCAGCGACGCGGCGCGACCAGCCAGCGCAAGGCCGTCGTCGCCGCCACGCCTCCAGCATTGACCGCCGTGCCGCCCACGGCGCCGATTGCCGGGCCAGCCCTCGGCTGGCAGACGCACCTGGCGCCCGCAAGCGTCATCCCGCCGCCGGGCAACCAGTTCTATGATAATGGCTTCGCCTTCTCGCCGACCGACGCGAAAACGGCCTACATCTGCGCCACCACCAACGCGATCAACGCGCCCATCGCCATCTGGGCGACACACGACGGCGCCGCGACGTGGACGCATGTGAGCGATCTGCCCTACATCAGCGAGATCGCCGAATGCAACGTCAGCGTGGACGCCGCTGACCCGCTGCGCCTCAACGTCATCGTCTCCGAGCAGAGCGTTCCCAGCTACCTCAGCGATGACGGCGGCAAGACCTGGCGCACGCTCAGCGATGACATGCAACTCGTCGGGCTGGACACACGCAGCGGTGTCTCAGTCGCGATCACGACGCCGTGGGACTTCGCGCGCCCTGGCCCAATCAATCCCAGCGCGCCCCAGCGTCAGCCGCAGCTCAGCGTCAGCCGCGACGACTGGCGAACCTGGCAGCCGATTAATGGAGCCTTGGCCGCGCAGGGGATGATTGTGGAGAAGGCGTGGCGCAGGCCCGGCGATGGCGCGCTGCTGGTGGAGGCGGCGACCCGTGTCGCGTCCGTAACCCCCACAGGCGCATCCTCCACAGGCGCGCCCCCCTTCGCGGTCTATACCTATAGCCTTTGGCAGAGCGCAGACCTCGGCGCAAGCTGGAGCCGAGTTCCCACCCCGGCCAATTTTGGCGACGCGTATGACTATGTAGTCGCGCAGCCGCTGAGCAGCGATCCCTGGCGCGTCTGTGGATTCCAGCGGGTCGGCAGCGGAGCGACGCAGAGCGGACTGATCGGCTGCACATCCGATGGCGGCCAGACGTGGACTGCGCGCCCGCTGCCTGCGCTCAAGGAGCCGTGTGGCGCTGGATGTCTCAAGCAGCAAGAGACACTTGGAGCAGGTGGTAGCGCGCTGCTCAGCGATGGCTCGCTCGTCACCATCTTTTATGCGGGACCACAGCGCGCGGATGTCATCGAGAACCTGAGCATGTTCCACATCTTCCGCCTGGCGCCGGAAGCCAGCCAGTGGCAGGACCTCGGCTCGCAGCCGGGCAACGCGCTGCTGCTGATCGGCGCGCCGCCGACGGGAACGCTGGTCGGCTACTCTGGCGGTGGCTCGCTGGATGGCCTCGGCGGCGAGATCGTCGGGCAGATGGGTGGCTACATCCCCAATCGCGGCGCGCTAGCCATCGCCACGCTGCCGTGAGTGGCGCGACCTCCCTGGCCCCTCCCCGCTGCGCGAGAGAGGGGAAACAGAAAGCCCCTCTCCCGCCGCAGCGGGGGAGGGGTTGGGGAGGGGGCGCACTACTGCTTGCGCTGGCGTTCGCGCTCGCGTAGCTCCACGCGGCGAATCTTGCCGCTGATCGTCTTGGGCAGCTCCGTCACGAACTCGACCTCGCGCGGATATTTGTAGGGCGCTGTCACCGTCTTCACATGGTCCTGAATCTCGGTCGCCAGCGCCTCCGACGCCTGATAGCCCGGCGCCAGAATCACGAACGCCTTGACGATCTCGCCGCGCACCGGGTCGGGGCTGGCGATCACCGCCGCCTCCATCACCGCCGGATGCTCCACCAGCGCGCTCTCCACCTCGAACGGGCCGATGCGATAGCCCGCCGAGATGATCACATCGTCGCTGCGCCCGACGAACCAGAAGTAGCCGTCGGCGTCGCGATAGGCGCGGTCGCCGGTCAGGTACCACTCGCCCTGGAATGAGCGCTCCATCGCCTCAGGGTTGCGCCAGTACTCCTTGAACAGGCCCAGCGGCCGCTCTGGCTGCACGCGCACCGCGATGTCGCCCTCCTTGTTGGGGCCAAGCTCGCGCCCGTCGTTGTCAATCACCGCCAGATCGAAGCCCGGCGCAGGCTTGCCCATCGAGCCAGCGCGCACCTCCTCGGTCGGGAAGTTGCCGCAGAGCAGCACCGTCTCCGTCTGGCCATAGCCATCGCGAATGGTCAGCCCAGTTCCCGCGCGCCAGGCGTCAATCACCTCTGGGTTGAGCGGCTCGCCCGCGCCGACGCAGTGACGCAGCGACCGCATGCGATGCGCCTTGAGGTCCTCCTGCACCATCACGCGGTAGGCCGTCGGCGGCGCGCAGAAGACCGAGATGGGGTACTCCACCAGCGTCGCCAGGGTCGCCTTGCCATCGAACTTGCCGCGCGCATCCTGCACGAAGATCGCCGCGCCATTGCCCCACGGCCCGAAGAAGTTTGACCACGCCGCCTTGGCCCAGCCCATCTCTGAGAGGTTCCAGACCAGATCATCGGGCGTCAGGTCGAGCCAGTAGCGCCCCGTCACGACGGTATGCCCGACGGGATAGCTGGCGTGCGTGTGGACGACCATCTTCGGGTAGCCGACCGTGCCGCTGGTGAAGTAGATCAGGCAGGGATCGCTGGCCAGCGTGCGATGGTCGTACCACGTCAGCGCCGCCACGTCCACTGTGGGATGGTAGCCGACGCAGTCCGCTGGGCAGGCATCGCCCGGCTCGCCTACCGCAACGACGACCTTGACCGTCGGGCAGGCGTCGCGCACCTGCGCGAACTTCTCGATTCCAGCAGCGTCGCTGACGAAGGCGACCGCTTCGGCCACCTCGGCGCGATAGGCGATGTCCTTAGGCGTCAGCAGCGTCGTGCAGGGGATGCCGACCGCGCCCAGCTTCATCAGCCCGAGCATCGTCTCCCACCACTCCACCACGCGCGGCAGCATCAGCAGCACACGGTCGCCCTTGCGCACGCCCAGCTTCTCGAAGGCATGCGCCGCGCGGCTGCTCTGCTCGTCGAAGTGGGCGAAGCTGTAGCGCTCCTCGGCGCCATCCTGCCCGACCCAGAGCATCGCCAGCTTCTCCGGGTCTTCCGCCCAGTGACCAATCGTGTCTATCGCGAAGTTGTAGTCCTCCGCGACCTGCCAGGTGAAGTCGCGCCGCGCCTGCTGATAGTTGGTCATGTTGTGCTGGCCCGGCTCAGAATCAGAGTTTGCCATAGCGACGCCTACCTTCCTCGGCTCGCGCCGATGCCGCATCGTCATCGGCGGCTCTGGTCGTCAGTATACGTTACGTCGCGTGCAGTTCGGAACGCGAGAACAGAGCGCGTGCAGCATCCATCCAATATAGCTTGCTTTGTACAGCAAAATGATGTACAATTCTGGCGCTGGAAAGGAGGCGTGGCAAATGTCAACACCACAGGAGCGTTCCTCCAATAGACACACACACAGGCAGATTCCGACGAAGCGCGGACGCTTCAATGCGCGCCTTACTGAGGAGCAGAAGTGGCTCTTCGAGCGCGCCGCCGCGCTCTATGGCCAATCGGTCTCGCAGTTCGTGATGAGCAGCGCTCAGCGCGCCGCCGAGCAGGCGATTCGCGAGCATGAGGTCATCAGCCTCTCAGCCCGCGACTCGCAAGCGGTGATGGAGGCGCTGCTGCATCCGGCGCCCGCTGGCCCTGCGCTGCGCAAGGCGGCTGAACGTTATCAGTCGCTCGTGAGCGATGTAGACGGTGCGGGCGACGAGAGCGAGTAGAACCGCATGCAGCAGGAAGAACAGCCGCCCTATGTCATCGCGCCGCTCGGCTCACAACATGACCGGGCGGCGTTCACCTGTGGCGAGCCTTCGCTTGACGCATATCTACAGCGACAAGCCAGCCAGGATGTCAAGCGCGATCTGGCTGCCTGCTACGTGCTGGCCAAGCGGGGCAGCGCTGAGATCATCGGCTACTACACACTGAGCGCCAGCTCCATCGAACTGGCCGAAATGCCTGCGGAACTGGTGAAGAAAGCCGGGCGCTATCCGCTCATCCCGACAGTGCTGCTCGGTCGGCTGGCGGTCGCGCAGCGGTTTCAGCGGCAGGGGATGAGCGAACTGCTGCTGGTGGATGCGCTGCGCCGGACGCTACGAACAGGGGTGGGTGTCAAGCTGGTGATCGTAGACGCGCTCAACGACTCCGCCGCCCACTTCTACGAACACTACGACTTTCGCCGCTTCGCAGATCAGCCCCTGCGCCTCTACTTATCCACCGCCGACATCCGCGAGCTATTCCCAGCGGACTCGCAGACCGCCGCTGAGCCATAGCGCTCTGAGGAGAGGAAACACACCACAGGGCGCCTGATGGTCATATCAACGGCCACCAGGCGCCCCTTGGGTAGTATTGCCGAGATAGTTACCGCAAATAGCGATAGCACTGCAGGAACACAAACAACGGCAAGCGCTGTTTTTGCCCCTTTTCATAGCCTGCTATCGGTGTGAACACCACAAAGTTCAGGGACGAATCAGTGATACGAACCCGCCAGCCATTGTGAGCGTGGCACTTGCACTCCCACTGTTCGCCATTGTGCGGCTTCTGTTGAGGTACCAGTTACTTTCCCCTTTGCTTGATGCTACCAACGAACGTTGACAACAGCGGCTAAGGGGATCGGATTCGGGGAGCGTTGATGCCCCAAATGGAGACGTACTCTGGTTTGTCACCTCACAGGGATTGATGCGACATTTACGATGTCCGCACTACATGCCTTCTCAGATGTGCTCCGGTTGGCGCGTTTTCAGCGTTACCGAAACGCACTCAGAATGTAAACCAACCAACGCGCATATGTCAAATCGTCATTCATCAAAATGCGAAGCTATGTGTAGGCATTGGCAACGCCATGCTCACTTGTCTTGCAGATATTGCACGCTCGCCGCATGCCGCTCCAGCGCGCGATCAATGGCTGCGCGTACTTCGGGCGCGGCGAGCGGAGCAGTTATTGTCGCTTGACGTAGCGCATCTTCGAGCGCTTCTGCCAGCTTGTCCTGCACGTCTGGAGGCAATTGCGCAATAGCATCTTCGAGCGCTTTAAAGCGATTGGTCAACATAGTAAATTACTCCCGAATCCGCTTCCGAACCATTCTCATATGGCGTCAGGGAGGCGCTACCCATCAATATATGCCACATCGCGTTAACACCCCGCAAGCATCCGGCCTAGCCCACATGCGTCATCGCGCCGAACCGCCCGTTTGGCGTACGATATGCGATGTCGCTCGTCTGACGAACGCGGATGGTCGAGGAGGATGTCGCCGTGGCCGACTTCACGCACCTGCATGTGCATTCCGAATATAGCCTGCTCGATGGCCAGTCCCGCTTCAAGCGGCTGGTGGAGGCGACCAAGGCTGGCGGGATGCGCGCCCTGGCCCTGACCGACCACGGCACGATGTACGGCACGCTAGAGTTCTATAAAAGCTGCAACGCTGCGGGCATCAAGCCCATC
>JAICSR010000552.1 GCA_025936795.1 Ktedonobacterales bacterium
ACAGCCAGGCAGCCGATCAGCCCAACCAGCAGGTCTCCGAACAGGTTATCCATGTCTCATCGCCTCTCCCGCTCGCTGCCGCGTCATTGCAGCGATGTTCCGTCGAGCAGCCGGGGATAGCCGCTAATGGGAGCCTGCCAGAGGCGCGCGCCATCGCTCAGCCGCACAGCGGTAATGGTCGCGCCATCATCAATATAGAAGACACCATTGGCGACGGGAGACGCGTGATAGTAGCTAGCCGCCAGCGCGTCTTGCCAGCGGAGCGACCCATCGCGGGCGTTCACACCGACGATGAGTATACTATCCGTCAACGCTGCGGCGAGGATGGCTCTGCTCGGGCTGGGGCGCATGGGAGGCGCTGTGCGAATGGGGTTGGTGAGCGCGACCAGCGTGGCGACCAGCGCCACAACCAGCGCCACGCCGCTCAGCATGATGACGCGGCCACGACGGCGCACATGGCGAAAGATGGCGATGTAGACGCCGATGAAGAATGCCAGCCACGCCCCGACATTGATGAGAATGATGAGCAAGCCCAGGTTCATCCGCCGCCCTCCCCGCGCGCTGTCGCTGCCCTTTCGCTGAAAGGTACGTTGGCGCGCGGGGAATCATCACACTGGCTCAGGAGGAGGCGGAGAGCGCCTGTTCTAGCTTGGCGGCTGTCGCAGGCGAGGCGACATAGACTTTCACACGCAGATCGCTGCTGGCGGACATCTGAAACGTCACATGCTCAAACTCGACGAACCCCAGCAAGGGATGCCGCATGGCGCGCGGCCCGTCTGGCAACCCGCGCACATCATGTTGCGCCCACCACTGCTGAAATTGCGGGCTGAGCGCTTGCAAGTCGGTGATCAGCGCTTGAAACGACGCATCGCTGGGATAGCGCGCATAGTCTGCGCGGAACTGCGCCACGAGTTGTTGCGCCTGTGTCTGCCAGTGGAGATCAATGGTGCGTGCGCCACGCACGAAGAAGCGCCAGACAACATTCTGATCGTGCGGCGGGCATGGCTCATGAAACTGCAAGAGCAGGTCGGCGGCCTGATTCCAGATGAGCGCATCCCAGCGCCGCCCAATCAGAAACGCCGGGTGTGGGTTCAGCGCATCCACGACACGTCGGAGCGCGGGTGAGACATGCTCTGCGTCCGGCGGGGTCTGGGTGGGCGGCTCCTGACCTGCCAGCGTAAAGAGGTGCGCTGTTTCGGTAGCAGTCAGGCGCAGCGCCTGCGCCACGCTGCGCAGAACCTCGCGCGATGGGCGCACATCCCGGCCCTGTTCGAGCAGGGTATACCAGGACACGCCGATGTTGGCCAGTTCCGCGACCTCCTCGCGCCGCAATCCTGGCGTGCGACGGCGCCCAGCCCCGCTCAGGCCCACATCGGCGGGATGCAGCCGCGCGCGTCGGGTGCGCAAGAATTCAGCAAGCGCCTGTCTGCGTTCGCTCTCGTCCACCACTGGCATTCCTTTTCCTATCACTCTCAATCATAGGATAGCTGGAGGCTGGTAGTATGATCGCCTCTGCCGCATGCTATCTGCGTAACGCCGCGTCGTCAAGCAAAAGGAGTGACCAGCATGGCGTCCAATCCAGCGCTGCATTTCGGCATCAAGACTACCCAATACGTCCCCTATGAAGACATTGTGCGCGTCTGGCTGGAAGCCGATGCGCTGCCCGCCATCGAGAGCGCCTGGCTCTTTGACCACCCTATGCCGATTGGTCAGCGCGATCCCAGTGGCCCGTGCCTGGACGGCTGGACCACGCTGGCTGCGCTGGCCGCGCAGACCAGCCGGCTGCGACTTGGCCTGATGGTCGCGAGCAATGCGAACCAGACCCCGGCATGGCTGGCGAAACGAGCGGCGACCCTCGACATCATCTCGCGCGGTCGGCTGGAGTTTGGCCTGGGCGCAGGCGGAGTTGAGCGCGAGCAGACAGCCTATGGAACCGATCTCTTCCCAGCCGGGGAGCGCGTGCGGCGGCTAGGCGAGGCGTGCGAAATCGTCCGGGGCATGTGGACGCAGCCGGAGTTCACCTACCACGGACGCTACTATCAGCTCGAGCAGGCCTATTGCGAGCCAAAGCCGCTGCAGAAGCCGACTCCGCCCTTCGTCATCGGCGG
>JAICSR010000481.1 GCA_025936795.1 Ktedonobacterales bacterium
CACTGATGCAGTTGGAGCGTCGGGCCGACGACGATGACCGAGCGGCCAGAGTAGTCGACGCGCTTGCCCAGCAGGTTCTGGCGGAAGCGGCCCTGCTTGCCCTTGAGCATGTCGGACAGGCTCTTGAGCTTGTGGTTGCCAGACCCAGCCACCGCGCGGCCACGCCGCCCGTTGTCAATCAGCGCATCGCAGGCTTCCTGCAGCATGCGCTTCTCGTTGCGGATGATGATCTCCGGCGCGCCAAGCTCCAGCAGCCGCTTGAGGCGGTTGTTGCGGTTGATAACGCGGCGATAGAGATCATTCAGGTCGCTGGTGGCGAAGCGGCCACCATCGAGCTGCACCATCGGGCGCAGATCAGGCGGCAGCACCGGCAGCACCGTCATGATCATCCACTCAGGCAGGTTGCCCGACTTGCGGAACGCCTCGACCACATTCAGGCGCTTGGTCGCCTTCTTGCGGCGCTGCCCCGTCGTCGTCGAGATTTCCTGGCGCATCTTGGCCGCCAGCGCGTCGGTATCAATGGCGGCGAGCAGATTCTGCACAGCCTCCGCGCCCATGCCCGCCTCGAAGATTTCGGGCAGGTCGGGATTGGTGTCGCGCAGGTCAAACTCAAAGGCCTTGAGGTCGCGGTACTCGACCTCGGTCAGCAGATCGCCACGCTTGAGCGATTCCAGGCGACGGCGTTGCGCCTCGTTGGAGGAGCGCAGCTCGCTGGAACGCTTCACCGTCTCATCTTGCAGCGCGGTGATCTGGCCCTCGGCCTCGAGCTGCGCGCGCTCGACGGTGCGCTCCGTCTCGGCGAAGAGCTGGTCAACCTCGCGCTGCGCGTCCTTCGCCGCCAGATCGCGGAACTCGCGCGCCATGCGGTCGAGATCGTCGCTCATCGCCTCTTCGACGACCTGGCCCTGTCGGGCGATGACCTCGCCGGTCGGCTCGAAGATGACATCCTGCATCAACACCTTGCCGGCGTTTTCCTTCAGGATGGCCTTGACGGACGCCTCCGCCGCCTTCAGGTCGTCGAGTCGCTGCGCGCGGCGCTGATCAATGCGCTCACGCTCGGCGTCGCGCTCGGTCGTCGCCTCGGCGATGCGCTCGTCGCGCTGCGTCTGTAGCTCGATGATGCGCTCCGAGACTGACTGATCGCTATCCTGCAACTGGCGCAGCACGCTCTCTTCCAGCCCGCTCAGCGCCAGATCGCGCGCCTCCTCATTGACCTCCGTGACGACATACATCGCGAAGTAGAGGATGCGCTCCAGGTTGCGCGGCGAGAGGTCGAGCAGCAGGCCGATGCGGCTGGGTGTTCCCTTGAAATACCAGATATGACTGACAGGTGACGCCAATTCGATATGCCCCATGCGCTCGCGGCGCACCTTGGAGCGAGCTACCTCGACACCACACTTGTCGCACACGATGCCCTTGAAGCGGACGCGCTTGTATTTGCCGCACGCGCACTCCCAGTCCTTGGTCGGACCAAAGATGCGCTCGCAAAACAGGCCGTCCTTCTCAGGGCGCAGCGTGCGATAGTTGATGGTCTCCGGCTTCGTCACCTCACCATAGCTCCATGAGCGGATCTGCTCCGGGCTGGCGAGGCTGACACGGATGGCGTCAAAATCGTTGACTTCAAGCATTGGGGGAGGCGCTGGCGTCGCGTGTGGCGACGATCCGCGCCTGTCTCCTTTCCGAATGCCTACCGGACACTCTGCCGGTTGTTGGCGCCGCGGGACCACATTCGGGCGACACACCGACGACGCGAGAGGCCCGCATTCCTCTCACGCCGCTGCTCGGTCGTGTCACTACCGTTCGACTCTCGCCGTCTATTCGTTCTCGAAGCCACTGAGGTTGATGCCCAGTTCAGGCATCACATCAGCGCTCGTATCTTCCACAAACTGAATCTTCTGCTCGTCTTCGTTGAGCACCTCGACATTGATGCCGAGGCTCTGCAGCTCCTTGACCAGCACCTTGAACGACTCTGGCACGCCCGGCTCGACGATTGGCTCACCCTTGACGATGGCTTCATACGTCTTGACACGGCCAGTCACGTCGTCCGACTTGACGGTCAGGATCTCCTGCAGGATGTTGGAAGCGCCGTAGGCTTCGAGCGCCCACACCTCCATCTCGCCGAAGCGCTGGCCACCGAACTGCGCCTTGCCACCCAGCGGCTGCTGCGTGATGAGGCTGTAGGGGCCAGTCGAGCGGGCATGCACCTTGTCTTCGACCAGGTGAGCCAGCTTGAGCATGTAGATGTAGCCGACCGTCACATCGGTATCGAACGGCTCACCCGTGCGCCCGTCGTAGAGCGGCGCCTTGCCAGAGATCGGCAGATGGGCGCGCTCCAGCCACTCCTCGATGTCCGCCTCAGAGGCGCCATCGAAGACCGGCGATGCAACGTGATAGCCCAATGCCTCAGCCGCCCAGCCCAGGTGCGTCTCCATGATCTGCCCGATGTTCATGCGGTGCGGCACGCCTAGCGGATTCAAGATGATGTCGACCGGGGTGCCATCCGGCAGGAACGGCATGTCCTCCACCGGCAGCACGCGGCTGATGACGCCCTTGTTGCCATGGCGACCCGCCATCTTGTCGCCCGCGCCGATCTTGCGCTTCTGCGCAATCGCCACGCGCACCAGATGATTGACACCCGGCGGCAGTTCGTCGTTGTTCTCGCGCGAGAAGACCTTGACCTCGACCACCTTGCCGCGTTCGCCGTGTGGCACCCGCAGCGAGGTATCTTTCACCTCACGCGCCTTCTCACCGAAGATCGCGCGCAGCAG
>JAICSR010000462.1 GCA_025936795.1 Ktedonobacterales bacterium
GCCGGGGTGAGCGGGTCGCTCTTGGCGTCGAAGCCAGCGGCGATGGCCTGCTGCTCCAACGTTCGCGCGCGCTTGAGTGCGGCGCTGATCTGGCTGGCGCTGAGCAGCCCTTTGCCAGCGGGCGGCGCGGCCTGCCGGGCGTAGCTGACGGCGCTGTTGGCGATGACGATGACGTGGTAGCGGGCGCGCGTGATGATGCGCGTGTCGGCGGTCATCCCTGGCAGCAGCGTGCTGTGGCCAAGTGAGGATGGGTCGAGGCGCAGCGCGACGGGATAGCTGAGCGCTGCGCCCGCGCCCTGCCCTTGCGGCGAGACGCCTGTGACCACGCCCGTGAAGATCGCGCTCGCCGAGGCTTGCTTCACGCGGAAGGTGGCCGCCTGCCCCACGCTCACCTTGCCGATGTCGCGATAGTTGACCAGCGCCGTCGCCAGGGGCGCGCTAGTATCGGCGATGGTGATGAAGGAGGCGAGACCATTGGCGGTGGCTCCGGGTCGTCCACCGACGGCGCCATTGATGGTTGTCACCACGCCGTCGTGCGGGGCCACCAGCGTGGCGGAGACGAGCTGCGCCTGGGCGGTCTGCGTCGCCGCCGTCGCCGTCGTCGCGCCGTTCTGCGCCGTCGTCTCCTGCGCCTGCGCAGCAGCTTCCTGCGCCTGCGCGGCGGCGAGTTGGGCTTTGGCGGCGGCGAGTTGCGCCTGCGCGCGGGCGACTGCGGCGTTGGCGGCGGCGCAGGCGTCGGGATCATTGGGGGCGGAGGCGCACTGAGTCTGCGCATTGCTCTGCTGGGCGCTCAACGCGCTCCAGGCCGCGGCTACCGCGCTCTGCGCCTGCCGCTCCGCGTCCTGAGCCTGGTTCTCCGCATCCTGGGCGGCGCTGACGCTCGCCTGCGCCGCGCTCTCGGTGTTTTGGGCAGCGGCCAGCGCGCTCTGAAACGGCGCGACGTTCAGCTTGGCCAGTGTCTCGCCTGCGCGCACACGCTGGCCCACCGTCACATCAATCTCACTCAGCGTGCCAGCCACGGGGAAGTCGGCTTGATAGAGCGTCGCGTGGATTGAGCCAGTCGCCTGCACAGAGAGGATGACATTGTCGACATGCGCGACGGTGAATGCGGGGCGTGGCTGGCGCGAGGCGTAGACGCCCGCGAAGATCGCGACGCCGACGAGGATGAGCGCCAGGACAACCGCCAGGATGCGCAGCGGCGTCGCGCGCGCGAACGTGGCGCGCATGCGCTCATTCATGCCCCGCGCCGGGCGATTGGGAAGCGTCGGCTCGTCCACTGCATCCTCCTCGGCATTCTGAAGCGCTTCGGGCATGGCTGGGCAGGCTGGGAATGGCGCGGTGATCCATCCCTGCCAGCACGCCACGATAGCGTATCCTGTTCGGCGTCCTTGTGAGGGCAAACATCCCACGCGCTAGGCTGGACGTGTGGCGGCGCGCGCGCGTCACCAACCTACCACTCCTGCTGGCTTCCCCGGCTGTCTCAGCGTTCCTTTCACTCGCTGCCACGGCGCCATATGGCCTCGTACAAACGGCGTAGGCGCCAGGCGCTGCCTTGCGAAACGCAGCCGTCTGTGTTAACGTAAAAATATGACCATCGTACTAGTCGACACGTGCGCTGCCCCTCCCTCACTACTGCTCACGCAGCGCAGATAGCTACCAGACGATGCCGAGCGATGCCGAGCGATGGCGCACGAGCAGTACGAATGGGTATACCTGATCCAGCGTGAAGGAGGCAATGATGCCTGTCGTGTCAACCAAGGATATCCTTGATCGCGCGTTCGAGCAACGCTACGGGGTGGCCGCGATCAACATTGTCAATGATCTGACGCTTGAAGCGGTTTTGGCAGCCGCAGTTGAGGCGAAGGCGCCGGTCATCATTCAGACGTCGGTCAAAACCGTGAAGTCGATTGGCCTCGACCTGCTCTTCGCCATGTGGACCGAGTTGACACGCGACATCTCCGTCCCCGTGGCGCTCCACCTCGACCATTGCCCTGAACGTGATGTCATCAGCGCGTGCCTGAAAAAGGGCTGGAACTCGGTCCTTTTCGACGCTTCATCGCTTCCGGTGGCCGAAAACAGGCGTCAGACGATTGAGGTTGTGGCCGAGGCGCGCCAGTACGGGGCCAGTGTCGAGGGGGAAATCGAAGGAATCAAGGGTGTTGAGGATGATGTCGGCTCGGATGAGGAGTCGAATCGTCAATCGCTCGACATTGCGCTCGATTTCATCCGCTCGACCCACGTGGACTGCTTTGCGCCAGCGATTGGCAATGCGCACGGCGTGTATAAGACTGCGCCGAAACTGGATGCTGAACGTGTCACGGCCATCGTTGAAGCGGAACCAATTCCCATCGCGCTCCATGGTGGCACCGGTCTGACCCCAGAGCAATTCGCTGACTTGATCGCGCGTGGCTGCGCCAAAGTCAATATCTCCACGGCGCTCAAAGTGACGTATATGAAATCGAACCTCGCCTTCCTCAAAGAGGCCGAGGCCAAGAACAAGTGGGATCCGCCCTCGCTCTTCAAGCATGTGCGGCAGTCTGTGCTCGACATGGCGAAAGGCTATATGCTGCAGTTCGGCTCTGGGGGGCGGGCATGGTAAGGGCGCTGATCTTCGATTGTGATGGCGTGCTTGCCGATACCGAGCGCTACGGTCACTTGCCCGCGTTCAATCAGACCTTCGCAGAGTTTCATCTGACGGCGCACTGGTCTGAAGAGGACTATGGCGAAAAGCTGCTGATAGCTGGCGGCAAAGAGCGCATGGCCAGCCTGTTGACCGACGCATTCGTGCGCGAGAACCACCTGCCGACCGATCCTGAGGGTCAGCGGGAAGCGCTGGCCCAGTGGCATAAACGCAAAACGGCCATCTATACCGACCTGGTGGCCGCAGGTCGCCTGCCCGGGCGGCCGGGAGTCGCGCGGGTGGTTAATGCCGCCGTGCAGGCGGGTTGGAAGCTGGCGGTGGCCTCGACCTCTGCGGAGCC
>JAICSR010000581.1 GCA_025936795.1 Ktedonobacterales bacterium
AAGGCCGGCGCACGGCGCGAGAGGGGCATGAATGCCCAATGCGTTGCCGCAGGTAGCGCATCTCCCGCTCGGCCTTCAGGCCCAGTCCGCGTGCGCCGGCCTTTCAAGGCCGCGACCGCAATTGAGCGTGCGTCGGCCTTCAGGCTGTCGTCCGCGTACTCCGGCCTTTCAAGGCCGAGATCGCCCGCGCGCAGCATAGCCAGAATAGGCCCCTTGCCGGTCGCCGGTCCCTTGCGTATCATACGCTGGCGGCAGGCGTCTTTGTGGCGCCGCGCGTTGCGCCTCGCGGGAAGGGACACACCAGGCATGCCAACGGTCACGAGCCTCATCAACCTCAAAGGTGGCGTTGGCAAGACCACGCTCACCCTCTCGCTGGCGCACTTTCTCGCGCTCGAACATCACAAGCGCGTGCTGGTGATTGACCTCGACCCACAGACCAACGCCACCGTCTGCCTGATTCCTGAGAATGATTGGAAGCTGCGCGACGAGACCGGGCGCACGCTCTATCAGCTCTTCCTCGACCAACTCAAAGGGACGCCGCGCTTCAACGCCGACGAGGCGATTGTGCGCAACGTCTCGAATATCAGTGGCGGCGTGCAGGGCCTCGATCTCTTGCCCTCCAGCCTGCAACTAATCAAGATTCAGGACCGTCTGACACAGATAACTGATTTCGATAGCTACCAGCGCGGGCCGATCTTCGCGCTGCGCGACGCGCTGGCGGCATATCTGCCCTACTACGATCATGTGTTGATTGACTGCCCGCCCTCGCTGGGGATTGTCACCCTGAACGGGCTGGCGATCTCCGACTCGTATCTGGTTCCGGTGGTTCCCGACATCCTCTCGGTGCTGGGCATCCCGCCGATTCTCGACCGCGTCTCGCACTTCGCGCAGTGCGTACGGCGCAACATCCGTGCGCTGGGCATTGTCATCTCGAAGATGCGCGCCAATACGCTGCTGCACAATGAGATGACCCGTCGCCTGCGCGAGGACTTCGTCGAACGGCGCTTCCCGATCGTCTTCGAGACGATCATCCCTGAATCTACCCACATCGCGGAGGCGGCGAACGTGATGGCGCCGATCAACACGCTGATCCAGAAATATGGCGCAGGCGGCCCGTATGAGGAGTTGAGCGCCCTGACGCAGGAGTATCTGGCGCATGTCACACGATAGTCGCGACGACGCGACGCCGCAGGAGCGCGCGGCGGTCAGCGCATGGCTGCAATCGCTGGCGACCCGCGCTGAGAACGACCCCACCTTTGCCGCGCAGATGCTTGCCGCGCTACGCGAGAGCGGGCTGATGGTCGCGCTGTCCGGCGAAGCGCCTGCGAGTGAGCCGCGCAGCGCCACAGGGCGACGCGCCCCCACACGCGGCGCCCGCGCACGCGGCGCAGGCGTCCCGGCGAGCGAGACGCCGCCGCCCGACCCCTTCAGCGTCTATCGTGCGCAGGGCGAGGCGGGGCTGCGCGCGATGCTCGATGGGCTGGAGCTTGCGAGCCTGCGCGCCATCGTGCGCGAGCGACGGCTCGATCCGGCGCGCATCTCGGCGCGCTGGACGACCCGCGAGCGTGTCATCACGCTGATTGTAGATCAGGTGAAGGCCCGCGCCAACCACGGTCACGCCTTCGAGCGTGTCTAAGCGAGCCTAATGGCGCGTCGTCGTCGGCTTTTGGGCGGCCTGAGTCGGCGCCGCTAGTCTGCCTGATGGTCTGGCGTTTGCTGCTCCTGCGCGGCGCGGCGTTCCCGCTGGCGCTGACGCAGCCCACCCATGCGACCGATGCGCTCGTAGTGTTCCGGGCCAAGCTTGTCGCGCGTGCTGGAGCCGCCACGATGACCAATGTCGGCGTAGAAGTCTGGCCCATGCTGCGCG
>JAICSR010000148.1 GCA_025936795.1 Ktedonobacterales bacterium
ATGACCATGGCCGACCTGCCGCGCATCGTCGAAATCGAGCGCCTGGCCTATACGACACCCTGGCCACCGAGCGCCTACCGCCGCGAGCTACAAGAAAATCGCATGGCGCACTATATCGTCGTGCGCGATACCTGGCTCAAGCCAGCCGAGCCAGCGGCGGCGCCGCGCGAGGACCCGCGCAAGCCGTTCCCGCTCTCGCTGCTGCCCGTGCGCATCCCACCCGCAATCTCGCCGGAGGCTGCCAATATCGTCGCATTCGCTGGCCTGTGGCACATGATCAACGAGGCGCATATCACCACCATCGCCGCGCATCCTGACTATCGCGGCAGAGGCGTCGGCGAGTTGATGCTCTCCTCGATGATCGGCATGGCCTACACCGTCCATGCGCGCTATGTCACCCTGGAGGTGCGCGTCTCGAACTACGTCGCGCAGAATCTTTATCGCAAGTATGGCTTCAGCCAGACGGGGGTGCGCCGCCGCTACTACAGCGACAACCACGAAGACGCCTTCGTGATGTCCACCGAAAACATCACGAGCGAGGCCTACCACGAGCGCTTTGCGGAGCTACAAGCCCGACTGCATGCGCGACTGGAGGCCGACAACAAGCCCGTCCAATCAACTGATGATTCCGGCGGCGTCGCCTAGACGGCGCGCCATCACTTTCTCACATTCAGCGCACCGACGCTGATAGAGGCGACATCCATGCGTATCCTGGCTATCGAGAGTTCGTGCGATGAGACGGGCGCGGCGATCATCGAAGATGGGCGCTTCATCCATGCGGATGTCGTCGCCTCGCAGGCGAGCATCCACGCGCGCTATGGCGGCGTGGTGCCAGAGGTGGCCTCGCGCCAGCAACTCAGCGCGCTGATCCCGGTGATCGAGTCGGCGCTGGGCGAGGCGCACGCCTCGTGGGACTCGCTGGACGCCATCGCGGCAACCTATGGCCCGGGCCTGGCTGGCTCGCTACTGGTCGGCTTGGCGGGCGGCAAGGCGCTTGCGGTCGCGCGCGATCTGCCATTCCTCGGCGTCAACCACCTCGAAGCGCACATCTACGCCAACTGGCTGCGACCTGCTGGCGTCCAGCGCCCCGCCAACGCGCCGACCGACGGGCTGGCGCACTGGCCAGATGACCCAACCTTCCCGCTGCTCGCGCTCGTCGTCTCCGGCGCGCACACTGAGCTTGTCCATATCCCCGCGCACGGCCACTATGAGCTACTCGGCCAGACACGCGATGACGCCTCTGGTGAGGCCTTCGATAAGGTAGCGCGGCTGCTCGGCCTGGGCTACCCCGGCGGGCCAGCCATCCAGCAGGCGGCGGCCCAGCGCGACGTCGCAGCGCCAAATCCCTACAAGTTGCCGCGCGCGTGGCTGCGCGGCTCATGGGACTTCAGCTTCAGCGGTCTCAAGACCGCCGTGCTGGACCTGACTGCGGGTGGACGTGACCAGACCGCCGAGCGCGGGGCCAGCCGCTACCGCCGCGCAGGCAAGGCGCTGGGCGCGGGCGCAGGTGTCTCCACGCCCGATGTCGCCGCCGCCTTCCAGGAGGCCGTGGTGGACGTGCTGGCGACCAAGACCGTGCGCGCGGCAGAGGAGCTAGCTGTGCGCCAGGTCGTGCTGGCGGGCGGCGTTGCGGCGAATATCGCCCTGCGCGAGCGCCTCACTCGCGACCTGGCGCCGCTGGCGGTCAACCTGCGCTATCCACCTGTGGCGCTCTGCACCGACAACGCGGCGATGATCGGCGCCGCCGCCTACTTCCACCTGGCGCTGGGCGAGCGCAGTGGGCTGGACCTCGACGTGCGCCCCGGTCTCCAGTTGCCCTTCGCCAGTCGCGCGCCAGCGGAGGTCTGATCACCCATGAAGCCGCCGCTTACAGGTTGGACGATTCGCCCGGCGCATCCCGACGACGCCGCTGACGTCATCGCGCTCATCACTACGACCGTCGCCGAGCCAATCAACAATCTGCTCACTGAGCCGGGCGAGTTCGCGCTAAGTGTGGAGCAGGAACACGAGTTCCTGGCGGAGCAGGCAATGCGCCCCAACTGGGCGGCCTTCGTCGCCATCACCAACGCTTCTGACACGTCCAGCGCGACCGGCAAAGCGCCAGCACGCGTGATCGGCCTCGTCACCGCCGACGGCAAGCAGCGCCGCGCGATTCGCCACCGCGCCAGCATCGGCCTCTCAGTCGCCCACGACTGGCGGCGGCATGGTGTCGGGCGGGCGCTGATGGAGCGCGTCATCGGCTGGGCGCGCGAGTCTGGCGTCATCACGCGGTTAGAGCTGGAAGTGCTCGCGCGCAACGACGCGGCGATTCACCTGTACCAGCGGCTGGGCTTCGAGCGCGAGGGCGTGATCCGGCGCGCGTTGCTGCGCCACGGTGAGTATCTTGATGAATACAGCATGTCGCTGCTACTCGAGCAGGCGACGTGAATCGCGGTCGCTGGACAAAGCCTGCATGACACGTCTAGAATTGGGGCATGCCTGAAGCCTCTTCAGGACTGTTCACGACCAGACCACCATCCATGAGCAGAGGAAGACATGAGCGCAGATTCAGCGGCAGGAACTTCATCGGCGAGCCTCCTGCGCACCCCGCTCTATGAGCGACATCGCGCGCTAGGCGCGCGACTCGTCGAGTTCAGCGGCTGGGAGATGCCCGTCCAGTATAGCGGCATCCTCGACGAGCATCGCGCCGTGCGCGAGCGCGCGGGCCTCTTCGACGTGTGCCACATGGGCGAGTTTCGGGTCGAGGGCGATGGCGCGCTCGATTTCTTGCAGCGGCTGGTCCCGAACAACGTCGCCCGTCTGGCTGACAACCAGGCGCTCTATTCGCAGATTCTGCGCCCAGATGGCGGCACGCTCGACGACCTCATCATCTACCGTCTCGGCGAGGGGCGCTATATGGTCGTCGTCAATGCTGGCACGATGCAGAAGGATTGGGCCTGGTTCAGCGAACACGCCGCTGGCGCCGACGAGCTAACCCTCACCAACGTCTCCGCTGAGACGGGGCTGATTGCGTTGCAGGGGCCACGCGCGCTGGCGATCCTCCAGCCGCTGACCGAGACGCCACTCGCCGACATCGCCTATTACCACTGCCAGCCCGGCGCTGTCGTCGGCATTCCGTGCATCATCTCGCGCACCGGCTACACCGGTGAGGACGGCTTTGAACTGTATTGCGCGGCGGAGCAGGTTGGCGTCCTGTGGGATGCCCTGCTCGATGCGGGCAAGGCGGAGGGGTTGCTGCCCGCTGGGCTGGGCGCGCGCGACACCCTGCGGCTGGAGGCGGGCTATTGCCTCTACGGCCACGAGCTGACCGAGGAGATTACTCCGCTGGAAGCCGGACTCGGCTGGACCGTCAAGCTGGACAAAGGCGTAGATTTCATTGGCCGCGACGCGCTGGTGGCTGAGAAAGCGCAGGGCTTGCGTCGCAAGCTGGTCGGCGTCGAGTTGACCGAACGTGGGGTGCCGCGCGCCGAGTATCCGATCACGCAGCAAGGCCAGACGCTGGGCGCGCTCACCAGCGGGGGCATGGCGCCCACGCTGGGCAAGCCGATTGGCATGGGCTACATCACCAGCGGCGGTGAAACGACGCCGGGCGCCAGCGTCGCCATCGAGATACGCGGCAAGCCTGTGTCGGCGGTGATTGCGCCACTGCCCTTCTATAAGCGACCGCGCTCGTGAGCGCGACAACCAGCTATCCGCCGCTCACGCCCGACCGTCTGCGGGCGACCATTGAATCAACGACCATCCAGCCAACCTGGGGAGAGGAACAACGCAATGGCCACCGATGACCAGCCCGCAAACCTGAAATTTGCGCCGACCCACGAATGGGTGCGCCTCGACGGCGAGATTGCAACCATCGGCATCTCGCATTTTGCGCAAGAGGAACTCGGCGATGTCGTCTTTCTCGATCTCCCCTGGGACGACGCGGGTGAGCGCGCCTTCCAGGCGGGGAGCCACTTTGGCGATGTCGAGTCCGTCAAGGCGACGTCAGAGTTGTTCGCGCCGGTCAGCGGCGCGCTGGTGAGCGTCAACGAGGCGCTGCGCGACCAGCCAGAGCTAGTCAACCGCTCGCCCTACGGCGATGGCTGGATGCTCACCCTGCGCGTCAGTGATCCTGCTGAGCTAGACAAGCTGATGGACGCCGACGCCTACGCCGCATTCACCAACGAGTCACACTGATTGATAGCGGGCGGCGGCTCAAGCCGCAGCTAAGGGCGTTCCGCCGCAAAGGCCGCCTGCGCGGCCTGAGATACGCCCCGTTCCCAGCCTGCGCAGGCAGGCTTCGCGGCGCCCCGCAGTGGCGCCCTTAGACGCGGCTTCAGCCGCCGGGCGCCGTTGGCGGTATATACTATCCACGATACTCAGGCGCGCCAACGGGCCGCCGAAGCAGCATTGCGCGGGCGCCACGGAGCGCGTTCGTCAGGCTACGCGCACTAGCAAGGGCAGTGAGAGCATGAGCTACGTCCCGAACACTCCCGCAGAGCAGCAAGCGATGCTGCGGGCGATTGGGGCAACGACCATCGAGGATGTGCTGAAGCCGATTCCCGACGCGGTACGGCTAAAGCGCCCACTGGACCTGCCAGCGGCGCTGCGCGAGACCGATGTGCGTCGCCTGCTGACGAGCATGGCCGAGGACAATGCCGACCTCGATCACTATATCTCGTTCCTGGGCGCGGGCAGCTACGACCACATCCAGCCGAGCATCGTGCCTCATCTGGTCAAGCGCGCGGAGTTCTACACCTCGTACACGCCCTATCAGCCAGAGTTCAGCCAGGGCATGCTCCAGGCGACCTACGAGTTCCAGACGATGGTCTGCCAGATCACCGGGATGGATGTCGCCAACGCCTCGCTCTATGACGGCTCGACCGCTGTGGTCGAAGCGGCGCTGATGGCCGTCGGGGCGGGCGGGCGCGGCGAAGTCCTCGTCTCGCGCGCGCTCGACCCACAGTACCGCGCGACCCTGCGCACCTACGCCCACACGCGCGGATTCACAGTTCGCGAGATTGGCCTGGAGCGGGGCGTCACCTCAGCGAGCGAGCTACGCGCCGCGCTGAACGCCGACACGAAGGCCGTCATCATCCAGCAGCCCAACTTCTTTGGCGCGCTCGAAGATGTCCACGCCATCGAGCAGGCCACGCATGCGACGAAGGCGCTCTTCGTTGTGGCGATCACCGAGCCAGCCTCGCTCGGCGCCATTCAGCCGCCGGGCGCCTATGGCGCCGACATCGTGGCTGCCGAGGGCATGAGCCTGGGCAGCCCCATCGGCTATGGTGGCCCCGCGCTCGGCCTCTTCGCCACGCGCACCGAGTTCGTTCGCCGCATGCCGGGGCGCATCGTCGGCAAGACGCTCGACGACCGTGGCCAGATCGGCTACGCGCTGACCCTCCAGACACGCGAGCAGCACATACGCCGCGAGCGCGCCACCTCCAATATCTGCACCAATCAGGAGTTGCTGGCGATCTTCACGACGGTCTATCTCAGCGCGCTCGGCAAGCAGGGCTTCGCGGAGCTTGGCGCGCAATGCCTGCGCAAGGCGCACTATGCTCAGCAGGCCATCTGCGCGCTGGATGGCTTTAAGCCCGCCTTCGACCGCCCCTTCTACGACGAGTTCGCCATCACCTGCCCGATTCCCGTCGAGCGGCTGAACGCCGAGCTACGCGACCGTGGCATGATTGGCGGCTACGATCTGAGCCGCGACTACCCGGAACTGGAAAACGCGGCGCTCTTCTGCGTGACAGAGGCGCGTACACGCGACGACATTGATACACTGGTCTCGGCGCTAGAGGAGATCGTGGGAGCCACCAAATGAGCACTGAGTCGCTGATATTCGAGAAGGGAGCGCCGGGGCGCGCTATTCCGCTGCTGCCTGAGCTGGATGTGCCAGAGCGCCCGCTCGATCATCTGATCCCCGCCAGCTACCTGCGCACGGAGCCAGCGCCGCTGCCAGAGGTCAGCGAGATCGAAGTGGTACGCCACTACACGCGCCTCTCGCAGCGCAACTTCGGCGTGGACCTCGGCTTCTATCCGCTGGGGTCGTGCACGATGAAGTACAACCCCAAGATCAATGAGGATATGGCCTCACTGCCCGGCTTTGCGCGCCTGCATCCACTGGTGGATGACAGCATGGCGCAGGGGGCTATCAAGCTGCTCTACGAGCTAGAGCAGTACATCGCCGAGATTGCGGGCATGGCGCGCGTCACCTTGCAACCAGCGGCGGGCGCGCATGGTGAGATCACCGGCCTGATGATCATCAAAGCCTATCACGAGAGCCGTGGCGACATTGAGCGCAATGTCGTGCTGATCCCCGATGGCGCGCACGGCACCAATCCCGCCAGCGCCACACTGGCCGACTACACGACCGTCGAGCTGAAGTCCGACGCGCGCGGCGGCGTGGACCTCGCGCACCTCGAAGCGACGCTCGCGCAGCACGCGGGCCACATCGCCGCGCTGATGATGACCAATCCCAACACGCTCGGCCTCTTCGATGAGAACATCGTCGAGATTGCGCGGCGCGTGCATGACGCGGGCGGCCAGCTCTACTACGATGGCGCGAACGCCAACGCAATCATGGGCATCACGCGGCCTGGCGACATGGGTTTCGATGTCGTCCATCTCAATCTGCACAAGACCATGAGCACGCCGCACGGCGGCGGAGGACCGGGCGCCGGGCCGATTGGCGTCGCGCCGCATCTCGTCCCCTTCCTGCCGGGTCCGCTGCCCGCCAAAGATGACTCGGGTTACTTCTGGGAGGATGCTGGCCCGCAGTCCATCGGACGGGTGCGCGCCAACAACGGCAACTTCCTGGTGCTGGTGCGCGCCTACACCTACATTCGTAGCAACGGGCCAGATGGCCTGCGCCATGTCAGCGAGTCCGCCGTGCTGAATGCGAACTACATCATGCGCGCGCTGGAGGGCGAGTACGACCTGCCGTTCAACCGCGCGTGTATGCACGAATTCGTGCTCTCGGCTGATCGGCAGAAGAAGCTGGGCGTCTCGGCGCTCGACATCGCCAAGCGCATCCTCGACTTCGATATGCACCCGCCAACCATCTACTTCCCGCTGATCGTGCATGAAGCGATGATGATCGAGCCAACCGAGACGGAGACGCGCGAGACGCTCGACGAATTCATCGCGCTGATGAAGCAGATCGCGCGCGAGGCGCGCGAGAACCCGTCCATCGTCCTGGAAGCGCCGCACAAGACCGTTGTCGGTCGCCTCGATCAGACCCTGGCCGCGCGCAAGCCCAACCTCCGCTGGACACCTGAGCGCGAGCCAGCCACCGTCTAGCAGTGGCTTCGTCCAATCGTGAACCGAAGCGCCTTCACGCTCGCCCAGAGCGCTGAGGGCGCTTCGTCAATCGCCATCGCTATACCTGGCGGCAAGGCGGCTCGCTGGTGTACCATGAGGCCCGCGAGACAGCGATGCGCATACCCTCAGATGCAGAGAGGATACTATACCATGCCCCCATCTCTTCCAGAGGTTGGCCACCAGACCGCGCCGCAGACGGGCGTGGTCACCGCCGAGGCCATTCGCCAGTTCGCCGAGGCGGTCGGCGATCCCAACCCCATCTTCCGCAATGAGGCCGCCGCGCGCGCTGCGGGCTTTAGCGGCATCCCCGTCGAGCCGACCTTTATCACGCGCTTCCATGTCGCCTTCGCCGAGGCCGGGCTGGACCCCGAACATACGCAGGTGCTGCATGGCGAGCAGGAATACAGCTATGAGCGGCCACTGGTTGTGGGCGACGCGCTGAGCGTACGCTACGTCGTCAGCGCCATCCGCCAGTCACGCCGCGCCGATGGCATGGCAATCATGACGCTGGAGCAGCAGTGCGACACGTCCGACGGCCAGCGCGCCGCGACTGGCAGAGCGATCATCATCGTGCGCGACATGGGGGCAGCGGGCGGCGGCGAGACGACCGCTGGCAAGCAGCAGCCCGACCCGGAGGGCGAGCGCATCCCCGATCTGACGAAGCAGGTCACGCAGGAGCAGATCAACGCCTATGCTGATGTCAGCGGCGACCACAACCCCATCCATCTCGACCCGGCCATCGCGCGCAGTGTTGGGCTGGAGGGAACGATTGCGCATGGCATGCTGAGCATGGCGTTCCTCGGCCAGCTGGTGACGGGCTGGCTCGCGACGCAGCCGAACCGCGGCGGCTGGGTGAAGCGGCTGCGCGTGCGCTTCCAGGCGATGGTGCGCCCTGGCGATACGCTGACCTGCGCAGGCGCGCTCGGCGCCACTGAGCAGGGCCAGCAGCGCATCGAACTCTGGATCAACAACCAGCGCGGTGAGCGTGTCACCAGTGGCGACGCCGACGTAGCCTTCGCCCGCTAGCCTCATGCTGCGGAGGAATCGACGGATGAGTCGCCGCGTCGCTTGCGCCGCCGCGCCAGACTGCCCGCCGCCACCGCCGCAGCGCCACCGACCAACAGTGTCGTACCGGTGACTGGCGCAACCGGGAACGGCTGCGCGACGGCCGCATGCCCATAGGACGGTGGCGCATGTATCGGCCCGTAGTTCGGTCCGTAGTAGACTGGCGGAGTGCTGTTCGCCCCCGCCCACACCGTACCGCTGGCCTCTCCGCCTGTGGGACTGGGCGCCTCAGGCGATGCAGGAAGCGTCCCACTCACCGTATGCGCCGAGCTTGCATTGGTAGCGGCCCCCGCCGCTCCCGGCTGTGCCATGTGCGGCAAGGAGGTCGCGACGAGCAGCCCCAGGCCAATCATCGCCGCGACACTGCCAAGCGTCTGTACGGGACGGGTCCACGCGGGCACACGCTGCCTGCGCTCGGCGGGCGTGGGCTGCGCGGGCAACGTGAAGGCGCGCGGCATCGCCGGAGTGGGCAGCGCACGCAGCAGCGCGCGTGTCTGGCGTAGCGCGGCTAGCTCGCCCTGGCACTGCTCGCAGGCGGCCA
>JAICSR010000336.1 GCA_025936795.1 Ktedonobacterales bacterium
AGGGCTGGGCTGGGGCTGCTCTCCAGCATGTCGGGCGCGGCCTTCCGCGAGGCCGTGATGCGCGAAGACATCACCCGGCTGACACTGGCGCCGAATGTTGGCAAGAAGCTCGCCGCGCGCATCGTGCTGGAGCTGAAGCCGCGCTTCGAGAAGGGGCCGCTGCCAGAGTTCACAGGCGCGCCGATCAGCGTCGCAGGGTCGGCGCCCTCACGCGCCGATGTGGTGGAGGCGCTCACCAACCTCGGCTACGCGCCCGCCGAGGCGACCGCCGCCGCGCGCGCCCTGCCCGACGACGCCAGCGGCAGCCTCGAAGACCTGATCTTCCGCGCCTTGCGCGCCCTCGCAAAAGAATAGCAGATTAGCTGACGCCAGACCTCACCCCAGCCCCTCTCCTACGAGGAGAGGGAAGCCAGAAAGCCCCTCTCCCGCCGCAGCGGGGGAGGGGTTGGGGAGGGGGCAACCATCACCCGCCAGCCGCGCCCACCGGCGGCAGCCCCGCGCTGATGAGATGCTGGAGCGTGGTATACCCCGCCTTGAGGGTTGTCCCATCGCGTTCGACCAGCCCATAGTTTGACGACACCTCGACTGTGGGCGGGCAGCAGGACATGGCATCTTCATCACGCAGGGTATACCAGTCGGCCTGGGCGATGGCGCTATGTGATGTCAGCACGCCAGTCAGCAGTGACGCCTGATTGCCGTCGAAGGGAAAGCGATCCTCGACGCCAAACTCGCCAATCCAGAGTGGCTTGCTCGCTTGATTGTGGGCCGCCAGGACTGGCTCCATCACATCGGCGCTGCCCACGACAGCGTTCGCATCGCCATAGACATGCCACGCCGCGATGTCGAAGCTGTCGCCGCCGCCATAGGTATAGATGTATTTCAGCCAGTCGCCACTGGCAGTGCTGGGGCCGCCCAGCACAACCAGCGCGCTCGCGTCCGCCGCTTTGATTGCCCGGTAGCCGGGGATGAGAATATCGGTCACATAGTCCTGCTCGCTCGCGTTCCAATACTTGCTCAGATCGGGTTCGTTCCAGAGTTCCCAATAGTGGATGGTGGAGTGATAGCGGCTCACGAGCGCCGTCACGAACGCGCCGAAATCATCTGGCGCGGGGGCTGCGGTGGGCGCGCCAACCCAGCTAGGCGACCACACGATGATGGGCTGCAAATTGACGTGATTCGCCGCCGCTTCACTTACGATCAGGTCCGCGCGTGACCAATCATATTCTCCCGGCTGTGGCTCGATGAAGCGCCAGGGAAACTCCACCCGCACCATGTTGACGCCTAACGTGTGCGCGAGCTGCAGATCCGTTGTGATGCGGTCGCCAGGCGCAGTTTGCGGCGTGCAGTTGGGCGGCGCGCACCACCAGCTCTCTGGCGCTGGGCCACCCAGGTAGCGCCAGGGCCGATAGGATGGCTCCACGTTGATGCCAGCCCCGCGCGTGGTTGTGGACGGGTTGGCGCTGGCCGACGCCGAAGGGGCGCCAGCGGCGCGCGTCCCGGTCGTGGGCGCGGAGATGGCGCCATGTGAGGCGCAGGCGGAGAGCAGCGCTGCAAACAGGCTCAGCACGAACACGACGCGCGCGGACTGCACGCTCAACCACGCGCCACGCCTGGCGCCGCGACTGAGGCGCTCCCATGATCTGCGCTGAAGCCTCCAACGCATGCGCATGTTCTCCTTTGACCAGGCGCATCCTCGCCTGCCCATCCTGCGCCACTCCTGCGCCTATCCTGCCCTGCCGCGCCAACGCCGCCTCCGCGTGCGGCGCCCCATCATCCCTGAATCCCTGAGCCGCCGCCGAGGTCTGGCCGTGGACCAGCCGAGGACTAGAGGCTTCGGCGCGCGACCGCCAGGTTCCACTTGGGACAGATCACCGGCCCGTAGGCGCGCTCCTCCTGCACCGCAAAGCCAGCCGCCGCGAGCATGCGCAGAAACTCCCCACGGGTGTGGTGGTGGACGATGCCCGCCCACTCCGGCAGCACGCCTCCGGCCCGCATCGTGCGCAGCCAGCGCGACGGGCGTCGCCCCACGTAACTGGGATAGAACAGCGTCCACAACGGGATGCTATTCGAGTTGTCAATGATGGCCAGGCCATCGGGCTTGAGCACACGATACATCTCATCTATCGCGGCCTGCGGGTCGGGCAGGTGAACCAGCAGATCGAGACAGACGACCAGATCGAAGCTGTCATCAGCATAGGGCAAGGGCTTGGAGGCGTCAACCAGTTGGGTCGTGAGTCGGGCGCCCGCTGGCGCAGTGGCCGCCGCCGTGCGCGCCAGCGTGAGCATGGATTCTGAGACATCACAGAGGGTCACATCGTAGCTCGTCGCCAGCGGCGCTGCGATGCGCCCCATGCCGCCACCGACATCCAGCACCCGCGCGGCGGCGTTCTCCCCCAGGAAGGCGCGCGCCGCAGCGATGACCTCCTGACGCTTCCGCTCGTAGATGCGATGGAATGGGTTGCTGGCATCCTCTGGATGGAATTGCTCCACATATTCGCCAGTTGTGAAGATATTGCGCTCAAACAGTTGTCCCATTGAGTCTATCCCTTCTTTACCAACTCGTTATCATCGGCTCGCGCGTCATGCGATTGGGCTGAGCTGCTGCATCGTGCGCCGGTCGCCTGCCAACAGAAGTTGCGAATAATAGTCGGCCAGGCGCGTCGCCATCGCGTCTATGCTGAACTCCTGAGCGCGCTGCCCAGCCGCCTGGCCGACACGCTCAGCCCTGACCTCATCGGCCAGCGCAGTCTGAATGCCAGCGGTCAACGACGCTGCGTCGCCAGGCTGGGTGAGGAATCCGCTCACGCCATCCTCGATGACCTCCTCGAACCCGCAGCCCCACGTCGCGATCACCGGGCGACCGAGTTGCATCGCCTCCAGACAGGTATTGGCCAGATTCTCCCACAGCGAGGGCAACACGACCAGGCGCGCCGCGCGAATGATCGGGAACAGCTCCTGCTGGGACATACGCGGGAGGAAGATCAGCCGGTCCGCATACGGCGCGGCCAGCCCTCGGATCACGTCGGCCATCGGCTGGCCCTCAAACGTCAGGTCTTCGCCGACAAATACCGCTTTGAGCGTCGGGTGGGCTGCGAATACGGCAGGCAGCGCGGCGCCGAGAACATGCACCCCTTTGCGGCGCTCCAGCCGACCGAAGTAGAGCAGATACTGCTCGCCGCGCAGCGCCTGCGGGACGGGCGCATCGAGCGAGGCCGCCGTCTGGCCCAGGTTTGCGCCGGTCGGCACGACCGTCACCCGCTCCGGCGCAATGCCCCAGCGTTCGCACACGATCTGCGCCAGCGCGCGGGTCGGCGAGATGATGCCATCGCTGCGGCGCGTCTGCACGCGCTCCATCGTTCTGGTGACCATCCCACGCCTGAGAATGCGCTGCGGCGCCGCGGCATGCGCATCATTCAAGCGCTCAACCAGAAAATGCGGGGTGGCGAGCCGCGTCACCAGGCGCGCCTGGCGCTGCGGCGCGCAGGCATACCAGAACGCCTCGCCAGCCCACTCGCACGCCTGCACAATGTCGAGGCGACCAGGCAGTCGCGCAATCGCCGCAGCGACCGCCCGCGCATGCGCTAGCGAGTCTGGCAGCAAGCCACGGCGGTCGCCTGCCTCGCAGAGGCGGTGGACAAAGACGCCATTTTCCGCATACTCAGCGGCTGGCTGCTGCGACGCAGTCACGACGTGAACCTCGTGTCCGAGACGCGCAAGCGCCGCCGAGGTCTTAGAGGTATAGGCGCCAATCCCGCCGGTGAGCGTCATCGGCGGATATTCACGTGATACCAGACAGATTCGCATACGCTTGCTGCTCATCGCTCCCCCAGATGCAGTAGGACAATGTTGGTCGCATGTCATAATCGGTCAGAGTCGGTCAGAGTCGCGCGAGTCGGCCACGCGCAGCGCTCAGGTGAGCTCCGGCTGGAGCGCTTGCTGCGTGTGGGTCTCTCCTGGCTGCCCGGCCGCTACGGCGAGAGCCGGCTCGCGCTGGCTGCGCTTCCGCGTCTCCTCCGATGGCCTGGCGTCGAGTAGCTGGAACCCGCGCGCGATGGCCGGGTCCAGCGTGGCGCGCGGGCGGCTGGGGCGTCCCGCGTAGCCTGCGGCGTCATGCTTCTCGCGACGGACTCGGCGCCCATGATTGTCTTTGCCCGCCTTCTGTGGACGCTGACGGGAAATCGCCAGGCAGTAGGCGGGAATCGCAGGAATCGCTGGTACCTCGTCGCTACCTCGCTGGCGCGCGTGGTCGCCTGTGCGCAGCGCCCCCACCTGAGCCGCTGACCCACCCAGGCGAATCGCTGCGAGATCGCGACCAGGCGCCAATGTGGCGGGCAGCAACTCGACTCGCCGCATGCTCAGCGCGAGATGGCCGAGCTGATGCTGTGCGAGCGCCGCCGCGACCTGGCGCCGATCGAGCCGCGCCAGCCGTCGCTGGATGCGCCGTTGGAGCACGGGCGTCGTCTCGCCACCGACGTGGTAGAACGGCAGGAACAGGCCACCCGGAATGCGCACAGGGTAGTTGAGCGGCACGCTGAGCGAGAGCGACCGCTCGTCGCGGGCGGTTGGC
>JAICSR010000140.1 GCA_025936795.1 Ktedonobacterales bacterium
ATTCGTCTGCGCTTCCCGGCGGCGCCGTTGCAGATCGCGGCGCTCGGTGTGGCGTCGCTGCTGCTGGCGCTGGCTGCGGTGCTCTCCGACTTCGTAGACTTCTCGCGCAGCTTCAATCCGCTGGCGCTGGTCGAAGTGGTCTGCTTCGTCGTCGCGCTGCTCGTGCTGCTAGCGCTGACGGCGGACATCGCGCCGGAGCGGGCGCCGTGGCGGCGCTGGGCGGGCGCGCGGTGGCTTGTGGGGGCGCGCGTGGCGGCGACCATCGTCCTGGCGCTGCTCGCGCTGCTGACCTTCCTGCTCTGCATGGGCTTTCTGAATACCGTCCTGTTTCAGTCAACCGCGCACGCCTACTGGAACGACGTAATCTCGTTCAACTCCGCCAACGCGCAAGCCGTGCTCGCTGGGCGCAATCCCTACACCGACGACGCGAACTTCCTGCCGACGCTGATTCGCTATCAGCAGGCCCCGCCGACGCCGATACAGGGGCCGATCTTTGGCTATGGCTATGCCTATCCGCTCCAGCCGCACGTCTTCGCGATAGACAAAGCCTATCTGCGCAATCCCGCCGCCTATGCGTCGGCGTTTGACCCGGCGACGCTGCACAGCTATCCCGCGCTCTCGTTCCTGCTCTTCATCCCGCTGGTCGCGCTGGGCCAGGACATCCTCTGGCTGCACCTGCTGGCCTACGCCGCGCTATTCGTCTGGCTGGTGTCGCTGGCCCCGCGCGCGCAGCGTGGCTGGGTCGCGCTGGCCGCCGCCGCCGCCGTCTCGATTCCGCTGCGCACGCTGATGATTGACACGGAGATCATCTGCCTGGTGTTTCTGCTGGTGGCCTGGCAGTATCGCAGCCGTCGCTGGGTCAGTGCGCTTGCGCTCGGCCTGGGCTGCGCCTTCAAGCAATATTGCTGGCTGTTCGCGCCCTTCTTCCTGCTCGATGCGCTGCTGCGCCATGGCTGGCGTGAGGCGCTCAAACGCGCAGGCATCTCCGGGGCGGCGTTTCTGGCGCCCAACCTGCCCTTCATCCTGATGAACCCGCACGCCTGGCTGGCGAGCGTCTTCCTACCAGTCACAGGGTCGCTCTTCCCGCAGGGTATGGGACTGGTAGCGCTTTCGCTGGGACGTTTCTTGCCGGGGTGGCCGCCGCTGTTCTATGCTGTTGCGGAATTGCTCGCGTTCGCTGGCGCTATCTGGCTCTTCATCCGCTATCGGAATGAACTTCAGGAGTCTGCGCTGCTGCTCGCGCTGGCGCCGTTTGTCTTCGCCTTCCGGTCGCCCGCCAACTACTTTGCGGTGGCGCCGTGGCTGGCGCTCTATGCGCTGCTGGTCATCAATCGCAGGCGCGCGGCGCCTGCGGACGGCGTTCACGCGCTCGTCTACACGCCACAGTCAGCGGAGGTCAGCGCTCGCTACGGGCGGCAAGGCTGAGGAAGGGGGCGCACAGTGGGACTCGCGAGATGGCGCGTTGGGCGCGCATGCTCCTTGCGCTATGTCGCCGTGGCGCTCAGCGCGGCGCTGCTCGCGCTCGAAGGAGTCAGCAGCTTCGGGCTGGCGCTGCCGATCAGCGGACTGGGCGCCCTGCGCATGACGCTCGACGTGGCGATTGCGCTGGCGCTGGCGGTGTTGGCCGCTACGCGCATCCCAGCGCCGCGCGCGATCAGCCGCCTCTACGCGCGGCTGCGTCCGCTGGCGCTGGCGGGGGCGCTGTTGCTGTTGCTCTTCACCGGGCTGTCGTTCCTCAACACCGCCAATCTGATCTTCTTCACTGCGCCTGCCCGCTATTATGTTACCGATGTCGTCGGCTTCACAGAGGAGTGCGCTCGTCTGACGCTGAGCGGCCACAATCCCTACACCAGCCCGGCGGGATTCGTCGAGGCGCTGCGGCGTTTTCCGCAGGTCACGCCGTCGCCGCTGCGAGGCGGCGTCTTCGGCGCGGGGGATGACTATCCCGCGCATAGCACGGTCGTGGCGGTCGAGCGGCGCTATCTGGCGCAGCCAGCGGCCACGACAGGCGCCTTCGACCCGCGCACGCTGACGAGCTATCCCGCGCTCTCGTTCCTGCTCTACGCGCCGCTGATCTGGCTGGGCCTGCCCGATATTCTGCTGCTCAATCTGCTGGTGTTCATGGCCCTAGCGGTCTGGTTGGTCGCGCGGGCGCCACGCGCAGAGCGGCTGTGGACGACGCTGGCGCTCAGCGCCGCATTGCCGCTGTTGCTCTTCTCGCTGATCGCCGACACAGAGGTCGTGGCGCTGGCGTTCATCCTGATTGCCTGGCGCTACCGCGAGCGACGCTGGGTCAGCGCGATTGCGCTGGGGCTTGGCTGCGCCTTTCGCCAGTACTGCTGGTTCTTCGCGCCGTTCTTCCTGCTCGATGCGCTGCTGAGTGGGGCGCCCGCGCTGGCCCCCGCCGCCAGCCTCGCGGGCGAGCGTCTGCGTGAGCGCGCGCTCGGCGCCGCACGAAACATCCGCGCAGGCGCCTGGCGCGAAGCCGCGAGTCGCGCGCTGATCCTGCTGGGCGCGTTCCTCATTCCCAACCTGCCGTATCTGCTCGCCAGCCCGGCTGCATGGTGGACGAGCCTGTGGCTGCCTGTGACGGAGCAGCTCTTTCCGCTGGGCGTTGGTCTGGTGGCGCTGGCGAAGGGCCATCTGCTGCCCTATGCGCCCAGCGCGCTCTATACCACCCTGGAGATCATCGCGCTGCTGGCATGCCTCTGGGCGCAGTGGCGCTGGCGCGAGCAGTTGCGCGAGGCGGTTCCGCTGCTGGCGTTGCTGCCGCTCTTCTTCGCCTGGCGCTCGCTGCCCAACTATTTCGCCATTGCGCCGCTGCTGGCGCTCTTCGCCGTCGGCGCGCTGCTGCACGCCCGTACAGAGCGCGAGCCTGTCGCACAGGCGGTCAGCCCTGGCCATATCGCGCCGCAAGCGCGCTGACAGTCGCCGCCATTCGCTGGCGTAGCTCGATGGGCGCCACCACCTCGGCCTCAGCGCCCAGCCGCAGCAATTCGCCGATGGCATGCTGATGCGACTCGATTGGGATGACGGCCTGCGTCCAGCCAGCCGCGTCGGGCGGGCTGGCGGTTTGCTCAATAGCGCGGGTGACGGCGGGGCTGAGGTAGTACGGCAGCAATTCACGCGCGCGTGGCGAGAAGCGGACGGTCGCCTCGCCGTGATACATGCGCGCCTCGAACTCCTCGGACCACGCGCGCCAATGAGCGGCGAGATCAAACCCGTCAGGGCGCTCGAAGCGCTCGTCCAGCGTCTCCAGCGTCAGGATGCGCGAGACGCGATACATGCGAATCGCATGCGTATCGGGCGTCGTATCACTGTGCGATGGCGTAGCGGTCGGCGCGGGACGCGCTCGCGCGACGAGATACCACGCGCCTGCCTTGAGGACGACGCCGAGCGGCTCCAGCGTGCGACTGCGTTCACCCGCACGGCCCGCGCGCAGGTAGCGCACCGCGATTGGTCGCTGGTTCCAGACCGCCGCCGCCACCAGTGCGAGATAGGGCGTCTGGTCGGCGCCCTGAAACCAGCCGGGCGCGTCGAGGTAGAAGCGGTCGCGGATGCGGTCGGCGCTGGCGCGCAGTTCATCCGGCAGCGCGGCGAGCAGCTTGAGTTGCGCTGAGGCGAGGGTGGCGCCGAGTCCCAGTTCGGCGGCGACGCTGGGCGTTCCGGCGAGGAAAAGCGATTCAGCCTCATCGCTGCTCAAGCCAGTCAGTCGCGTGCGATAGCCGCCGATCAACTGGTAGCCGCCCGTCGGCCCACGGTCGGCGTAGATGGGGATGCCCGCGAGGCTGAGGGATTCGACATCGCGGTAGACCGTGCGCACAGAGACCTCCAACGTGTCCGCGAGCTCCTGAGCGCTCATGCGCCCGCGTGTCTGCAAGAGCAGCAGCAGCGAGAGTAGACGACTTGCGCGCATTGGCCGCAAACTCCTCAAAAGGCTGACAGGTTTTGACAGGTATAGCTGCCATAATTCTAGCATCTGGCGTCACCGACGAGGTGAGCCTGCGCCGGATAGTCGTCAAGACAGGAGCATAGAGGAGATGACAGACATGACCATGCATGCGATGGGGAGCATCGAGTCGAAGAGTTGGGACGAGCGCCCATTCGCCGAGAGCGATGGCGCGCCGAAACTGACACGCGCCAATGGCAGCGATCTTTATCATGGCGAGATCGAGGCCGAGGGAACTTTCGAGTATCTGATGATGTATGGCTCCGATGGCGTGACGCCATTCATCGGCATGACGCGCGTGGTGGGGCGGCTTGGCGAGCGGCAGGGCAGCTTCGTGGCGCGGGGCAGCGGAACCCATTCGGAGCGCGGCGTCCAGGCGACGCTAACCATCATGCCTGGCTCTGGCGCAGGCGAGTTGCACGGTCTGCGCGGCGAGGGAACGTTGATCTGGAACGAGCGCGAGCAGACGCTCACGTTTGACTACGACATCGAGGCGTAGCGTCGTCGGAATGGCTGGAGGGTTGCGGCCTTATGGCCGCGATCCCTCACCCTCCGCTAGCTCTGCCGCTCGCCTGGAAGGATGGATGCGGCAAGCTGAGCGTGGGTCGCGCGCAGGGTCGCCAGCGCGGCTGGAACCGTGGGGTAGGTACGCAGAAACAGGGTCCTGGCGCCGAGCAGCACGGAGAGGAAGAAGACGGCGTGTGGCTCGCCGGGCAGGCCCCAGCGCGAGGGATCGCTGTGGCGCACGCCGAGATAGGCTTTCATGCCCAGCCGCGTATCGTCGGCGCGCAGCAGTCGCCGTGTGCGCTCCCAGGCGACCACGTGCGCCTCCACATACGCCTCTGGGGTAGTGTCCCATGCCGGCTGGTAGACGGATGACCAGTGCAGCGTCAGGCCAGGCGCCTGCGCCTCCGGGTGCGGGTCTTCATCCGGGGTCATCAGCCGCCCGCGCGCTTGACACGGTAGCCAAGCTCAGTTAGACGGGCGACGATGCGGTCGCGGTGATCGCCCTGCACCTCGATCACATCATCCTTAACCGTGCCGCCAGAGCCGCACAGCTTCTTCAGCGCCTGGCCCAGGCTCGTCACCTCTGCCGACTCGCCCGGCACGCCCATCACCAGCGTGACCGCTTTACCGCCGCGTCCTTTGCGGTCGAGCGCCACCCGCACGACGCCATCGCGCGGGACGCCGGGGCGCACCTCCGCCGTGCGCTCGCGCTGGCAGCGGCACTGGCTCTCTGGCATGCCGCAGCGCTTGCAAAGCTTCACGCGACCAATGCCAGTCACATACACCGGGCGGTCGTTGCGCAGGTCGCTCATTGGTCGCCGTCCCTGCCGCTACGCTAGTGGCCGCCGCAGGAGCATGCGCCCCCACAAGAGCAGCCACCATCCATGTCGCCATCGTCATAGCTCGCGTCGTCGAAGCCGCTGGAGCCGTGCGGCGAGGCAAACAGCGAGAACATCTTGCGCACGCGCCCACCGTGGCACTTCGTGCAGACAATATCGCCCTCAGACGTCTCATAGGACGTAAACATCTCAAACTTGCCACGACAGTCGGCGCAATAGTATTCGTACAGCGGCATCAGGTTCTTCCTCTACACTCGCGGCCACACTCGCAACCGGGCGAACAATCCAGTGCTCTCGCGCGCCAGTTCTCAGCCCAGTCCTCAGTATAGTACACGGCGGCTGGCGATTGATAGCCGATGATGAGAGCGCAGGTTCCATTACTCGTCCGAGCTAACCGGCGGTTTAAATCGCGCCTGGATGGCCCGGAGAGGCGGCGTGGACCCGCGCAGGTGGGTCTTGTGGCGGCCGCAGCCGCCTTGAGCTGCGGTTTGAACCGCCGGTTAGCTCCTAGATGAAAATGCGCCAGGATTGGCTATACAAGGTTGCTGAATCACAGTACAATAGAGGTCAGGGAAGCCAGGCGGTCTTGTGCGCCTTGCGCTGCGCGGTAGGGGTACCCAGGGAGGCAAAACGATGGCCCACACGCCGACGATTCTCATTGTGGATGACGATGCGGCGATTCGGAAAATGCTGGTCGAAGTGCTCTCGCTGGAGGGATACCCGACCGAAACCGCTACGAATGGGCAGGAGGCCCTCGATATGCTGGCGACCGGCGCCCCGCGTATCATCCTGCTCGACTTCATGATGCCTGTGCTCGATGGGCGCGGTGTGATCACGCAACTGGAGGACGACCCGGCGACTCGTGCGCGTCACAGAGTCGTCCTGGTTTCCGCCTTCACCCATCTGGAGACGGTGCGCGACCTGGTGGTGGATGGCACGCTGCCGAAGCCGTTCACGGTGGTGCAGTTGCTCAGCGTGCTGGAGCCACTCGCCAAAAGCATCGCCTGACGGGGCCGAGATGCGGCGCCGAGACACGCTGGGGCAGCTATTCGCCGTCGCTGCGAGGCGCAGTGTCGCCGGGAGCGGCGATCTCTGGGGACGTGGTGGGCTGAGTCATCGGCTGAGCGGCCTCGATCATCGCTGGCCCGCGAAAGACACGCTGGGTGATACGTCGCGTCGCCGCGTTGCGTGCGCCCAGCCCGCCTGCTCCCGCGCCAGCGGCGGCCAGCGCCAGCCCCTCCACGATGCGCGAGAAGATAAACGATCCGGCGGTATCCGACGTGACACCGATGCCGCCGATGGTGTGGCCGAGCGCTGCGATGTAGATCGTCGTCAAGAACCAGTAGGCGGCCAGCACGATGGCGCCGCTGTAGATTGCATCGCGCCGGGGGCCGGGAGTGGTGAATATGGCGATGAGCGGAGAGCTTGCCACCGCTGACGACGGCTCGGCGTTCGATGGGCCAAGCTGCGCCTCGATGCGAAAGCCGGCGAAGTAGGCAAGCCCGAATGCGGCAGCGAGCGCGAGCAGCGTGAGGAATCCGCGGATGAAGAGCGCCGTGGCCACCTGGGTCGCGTCGGTGTGTGCAGGAATCGGCGCGACGAACGCCCCCAGGACCAGCGCCACAATCCCCTCGACGGCTGCGATGACCGCCATGGTCAACGCCTGACGCAGACTCACTTCATGCATGCTCTTTGGCCCTCTTCGATTCACTCCTCGGCGACGCGCTCGGCGCGTAGACGCTGATGGGCACGCTGGGTATCGCGGCGCGGCGCCTAACTATCGGCGTCAACGATCATGGGATTGCGAATGATTGGGGCCTTGGCGGTGCGCTGCGAGACGGACTGCGAGTTGACACCACCCATGCGCTGCGCGTCGGGGGCGACGCCGCCTTCGAGTTCGATCAGGCTCTGACGCAGGCAATCCACATCGTGCAGGAAGCAGGCGACTGAACTGGCCGCCGAGCCTTTGGTGCGTGCGTTGTCGAAGCGCCGCGCCACCGTCTCGCTGGTTGACTGCGCCGCATCACTCGAATAGGCCCAGACATCCTGATAGATGTCGTCCCAGCCGTTCCAACGCCCGCGCAGGTGCTTCCAGCCAAGCTGGCTATCGCTGACGGCGCGCCATTTCTCCTCGGTGTAGCCCATCCAGTCGCCGATCAGTTTGCTGTACGAGGACATCAGCTCCTGGAGTTCCTCACCCTGCTGCGAGAGGCGCTCACTGAACTGCCCGCCACGCGCGTAGGCGCCGTAGCGTTCTTCGTTCATGTCCGGGTAGAGGCCACCTTCGTTGTAGTTCTGGGCATAGCCTGGGCCGAGCGGCGCGCCTCCGTAATAGCCTGGCGCGCCCAGACCTGCTACGCCAAGCTGACCCTCGTGCAGGCCGCCATCCTCTGTCGCAAACATATCAGGTCGCAGCCCGCCGATGATGATCTCCTCGGTGCCAAGCGCGTCGAGCAGGCGCCAGGCCAGCCGCGGATTCCTGAACACCCACCAGGCTTTGCGCGAGAGGAAGATGAAGGAGAAGAAGAAGTTGACGAGCAGCCAGATCAACGCTTTGACGGCAATCCAGTTCAGCAGGCCAAATAGCGCCCATTGCCAGGGCGCATTGCCACTGCCGGCGCTCTCGATGACAGTCAGGATGATCGCCACGACCAGGCTGGGGTCATGTATCGGATTGAGGAGGCCGAGGATGTTTGGCACAAGCCCCTTGTTTGCCGCGCGACCCGCCTTAGCCATTGGTATTCCTCCGCTTCCGCGTGGAAGTTGAATCCATGCTGACGCTGATTGATGGACGCTCCGCTGGAACCCTGCGCCGCGCGGGCTGATCCCCTGAGAGCGGGCGCTCCCATTGAGCAGGCGCCGATACCGGACTGCAAACGAGCTAGCGCTTCAGGCGACGATTGTAGCATGGCGCAAGGCTGCGCGCAACGCCGCCCGGACTGATGCCTTACCCGGCCCACGCAGCAGCGAGCGGCCGCCGGGTAGCAAGGAGTTGGCCTCGCTCAAGCTCATGCAGGCTTGACAGTAGCACATCGCCGCGTCCATCTTAGGAGAAAAGTACCGAGAATGCCCGCCTGCTCTGGGCGCGCGGTCGCATCGCGCAGAGCGGCGCCACCGAAAGGAGCGCGCGATGGACCCCATCAACCTGTTCGAGTATGAGCCACTCGCCCGTGAGCGGATAGACGCCGTCTCGTGGGACTATTACCAGAGCGGGGCCAACGATGAGCTGACGCTACGCGAGAATCGCCGCGCCTTCGAGCGCATTCGGCTGCGCCCGCGTGTGCTGGCGGGCGTTGGCGCCTGCGATACGCGCGTGAGCGTGCTGGGGCAATCGCTGCGGACGCCCATTCTGGTCGCGCCGATGGCCTACCAAAAGCTCGCCTACGCCGAGGGCGAGCTCGCGATGGCGCGGGGCGCTGGCGCGGTGGGGTCGTTGATGTGCGTGAGCACCATGTCCACCGCCTCACTCGAAGAAGTGGCGCAGGCGGCGACTGGCCCGCTCTGGTTTCAGCTCTATGTCTATCGCGACCGCAGTGTCACAGAGTCGCTGGTACGGCGGGCCGAGCGGGCAGGCTACCATGCGCTCGTCGTGACGGTGGATATGCCTGCCGTCGGACGGCGCGAGGCCGATGTGCGCAACGGCTTCGGCCTACCTGCCCATCTGAGCCTGGCCAACTTCGCGGGCGCGCTGGCCGATGAAGGGCGCATCGCGCCGGGCGAGTCCGCGCTGACGCTTTATGCGGCGCATCAGCTCGATCCCGACCTGACCTGGGAGAGCATTGACTGGCTCAGCTCGATCACGGCGCTACCAGTCGTGCTCAAGGGCGTGCTGACGGCGGAAGACGCCGCGCTGGCGGTGGCGCACGGCGTGACCGCCGTGATCGTCTCGAATCACGGCGGGCGTCAGCTCGATGGCGTCGCGGCCTCCATCGAGGCGCTGCCAGAGGTGGTAGAGGCGGTGGCGGGTCGCTGCGAGGTGCTGATGGATGGCGGCGTGCGTCGGGGAACCGATGTCCTGAAGGCGCTGGCGCTGGGCGCGCGAGCCGTCTTGCTGGGGCGACCGGCGCTCTGGGCGCTGGCG
>JAICSR010000031.1 GCA_025936795.1 Ktedonobacterales bacterium
CAAGATGGTCCACGCCTGATAGTTTGGGCGCTCCCCATCCATGCGTGGGTACGGGGAACAGCGCTTCAGCGAGGTATCCCATAGTTCGCGATAGCGTCCGAGCGTTTCTGTACGTTGCCGCTCTGGCAGACCCCTATCTTCAAGCGGTCGGTGTTGAGTAGGCGCTAGCTTCCGGCCCCGCGCGACGGATCAGGCGCTTCACTCAGCCGCTTCATCCGCGCCAGTCGCTCTGGCTGGGCCTCGCGCAGCCACTCATCGCGCGCGAGCAGCATATAGGCATGGGCGAAGTGGGGACGGCTCTCGTCGGCACGAGTAAGGGCAAGCAGGCACTCGCCCAACTCCTCCGAGACGTACCCCGCCTGCTCCTCGCCGCTCGCCTCCCACTCGGCCAGCAGCGCCCGCTGGAGCGCCAACGCCTCGTCGTAGCGGCCGAGCATACGTAGCGCTCGTCCGACATTCCAGCGCGCGATACGGAGTTCGCGCTCTTTTCCACGCTGCTCCCGCTGCTCACGCCACTCCAGCGCCTGTTCATACCATGCAAGGGCCTCGTTGTGCTCGCCCAGGTCGCTGTAGGTCCAGCCAAGATTGTTGTAGAGTTCTGCGCACCACCAACGCACACGGTCGTCGTCACTTGCCACGGCCAGCGCGATACCGCGGTGGTTCCACGCGATCTGCTCGTCGGGCGCGCCAACGATGGCGAGCATATGCGCAGCGTCCACGGCGTAGTAGCCTTCGGCAGGCAGATTCTTGGAGCGTTCCCAGGCCTCACGAAACAGCGGCGCAGCGCGCTCAGTGAACCCGCTCGTGTTGTAGACGCGGCCACGCTCCAGGAGATAGCGAATGTGGGTGCGCACCCTGGCGCCAGGCAGCATCGTCTCGACCCGGTCGAGTGTCGCGTGTGCCGCGTCGAACGTGCGCTGTAGGCCCTGGGCGCGCGCCAGTTGCGTCTGCGCCTCACCCGCATGCGAAGGATTCCCTGTGGCTTCGGCGGCTGGCAGCAACGCACGGAACGTCGCTTCAGACGCGACTGGGTCATGGTAGTCCCACAGATCGTAGTCCCAAAGGTCGTCGAAGTTGACGTCCGAATGCTGCGACATGTTCACCTCCGATTGCCCATGACATGCAGAAATATCGTACGGCGCGGATGCCGGACACCATCCGATAGCTGCGTGAGCAGGATAGCATCCGAGAGGTTCTCTACGTTGCCGCTTTGGCAGACCCCTATCTTCACCTGGCAAGCGGCTCTCAAACTACAGAAGACTTCTGACTCAATATAGTTCGCCAGTCCACCTGGTTAGAAATGAAACGTGGGTCAGTGACCAAGAGCCGGTGACCACCTTCAAGGCGCAAGGAGGAGTCGAGTGTCGGTTTTGCTCCCGCCAGCAGCCCGAGCGCATCATGGCCCTCAGTTTGATTCCGGCGCTGTGCTTGCTGATCTATCGCCTGGCGGAGCATCGGCTTCGCCAGCGCCTCGTTCGGCGCCGGAATACCCCGACGCGCTCTTCCCATCAATGAGAGCGATTGCGTCGTACCTCGCATCAATGCGGACCGATTTTGGCCGCATTTGCCTGTATGCTGGAGAAGGAACTGGCAGCGTTTGGTCGGCGGTGGCACGCTCGTCGCTGCGACCAACGCTGCATCTCCGCGAGGAGGAACGATCGTGAGCGAGTCAACCGTCGAGCAGCAGGGACAGGATGGCCGGGTGGATTTTGATTTCTTCATTGGCTCCTGGACGTGCCGACATCGGGTGCTGCGGGAGTGGCTGAAGGGGTCAACGTCGTGGGAAGCGTTTGAAGGCACGTCGGTGGCCCGCAAGGTCCTGAGGGGACTGGGGCATATCGAGGAAGTCACCCTGGAACGCGCGTCTGAGGCCACAGAAGAGCTGGTGGTGCGGCTCTTCGATCCCCAAACGCAGCAGTGGCGCATCTATGAGGCGGACAACAGCAACGGCTTCGCTCCGCAGCCGGTGATTGGCGCACGCAAAGATGGGCGCGTCGAAGGGTATGCGTACGAACCCTGGGAGGGCACGTACATTTTTCGTCGCGTGATCTGGTCGGAGATCACCGCCACCTCGTTCCACTGGGAGCAAGCGTTTTCCGCCGATGCCGGAACAACGTGGGAAACCAATTGGATTGCGGACTTTGTGCGCAGCGACTAGTCAGTGAAGCGTGGCGCGTGGAATCAAAGCTGCTGCGAGTCCTGCCGCTCCTGGGTAGGACTCGCACCTCTCTGCGGCAGAGCAGTTCATCCCTGGCCTCACCCTATCAGTCTTGCGGGAGAAAGCGTTGAGCAGCCAGCTTTCCTTCAAGAAACCCTCTCTCAGCGGATGAGACGAGCGCTCGACCGCCATATCCTGCGGCTTGCCCACATTCCGTTTTCAACCAGGCGGACTTGCGTACTGTAGGATCTGTGCTGTTTTTTTCACTCGTGGCATAGACGATGTCAGCGCTGAATGACGCGCGGAGGCCACGAAATTGCTTCCACTGGCTAGAGGACGTTTGGCTAGAGGGCGTTAGCCATTCAATAGACACACTCCATCGAGCATACTCGCGCCAAGAGGATAGCATGAGCATTGAACCGCAGACCAACCCCTATGACGCGACCTATTATCGCGTGGGGTGCGGCGTCCCATATGAGCGCAACGAGCACTGGCTCACCTTCTTCGGCAAGATCGCCGATGCGATTGTGCGCGAGATCAACCCCGGCTCCGTCCTCGATGCAGGCTGCGCGATGGGCTTTCTGGTGGAGACGCTACGCCAGCGCGGGGTCGAAGCCTACGGCGTGGACATCTCGGACTATGCCATCGCGCAGGTGGCCGACGAGATCAAGCCCTATTGCTGGGTTGGCAGCGTGACTGAGCGATTGCCGCGCCGCTACGACCTCGTCGTCTGCATCGAAACCCTGGAGCATCTGCGCGCCGCCGATGTACCGGCGGCGATTCAGCAGCTCTGCGCAGCGGCGGATGACATCCTCTTCTCCTCCACGCCTGATGACCACAGTGAGCCGACGCACTTTAGCGTGCAGCCGCCCGAAGCCTGGGCGAGTCTGTTTGTGGCGCAGGGCTTCTGGCACGATGTCGAGTTCGACGCATCGTTCGTCACGCCCTGGGCGATGCGCTTCCGCAAGACGGGCGCTCCGGTCCACCGCGCGCTGATCCCACTGGAGCGTGCGCTCTGGAGTCTACGCCGCGAAAATACCGCGTTGCGCGACCTGGCCAACTCGCTGCGCGCCGCGCCAGCGGAGCCGTCGCACGACGACCTGCAACGGCGTGTCGCGCAACTCGAAGACGCGCTACGCACGCAGCAGACGCAGTCTGCGCAGTCAGGCGACTACTGGCGGCTGCTCACGCAGGCGTTCAATGCGGTGAACACCGCCAGCCATGCCGATGAATTGCGCAACGAGGTCATCACCCTCAGCATCGAGAACCAGCGCCTGCACACCGAGTTGAAGGCGACCTCGACGCACTTGTCGCAACTGCTCTTTCAGCAGGCCACGTTGCAGTCGCGCGCCGCCTATAAGGTCTTCACCCGCACGGTGCGCTCGATTGACACGCTCTTGCCAGAGGGCAGCGTGCGCAGCCGCGCCTTCCGCACGGTCTCGCGCACACTGAAGGGCCAGCGTGTGACCGTCAAGCAAGTCAAGCGCGTCAAAGGCGCCGAGACGGATGCTAGCGAAACGGCTAGCGAAACGGCCTTGACGCCAGACCCTGTCCTGGCCGCCCAGGCGGTGATGTGCATGCCCTATACGCAGTGGGCGCGCGAGACCACGCCATCGCGCGTCGAGCTGGCGATGAGCAAGCGACAGGTGGCGCAGTGGACCTATCAGCCAGTCATTAGCCTGATGACGCCCGTCTTCGATCCGCCAGTGGAGATGCTGCGCAACACGATTGAATCTGCGCTGGCGCAGATCTATGAGCGGTGGGAGCTGTGCCTGGTGGACGGCGGCTCGAAGAATCCTGCCATTCGCGACCTGCTCACGCTGTATGCCGAGCGCGACCCGCGCATCAAGCTGAAGCTGCTCGACCAGAATCTGGGCATCTCCGGCAACACCAACGAGGCCGCGCGACTGGCGACCGGCGAGTTCGTGCAGATCTTCGATCACGACGACATGCTGGAGCCGCACGCGCTCTTTGAGGTGGTCAAGGCGCTGCAGGTGGACCCCACCCTCGATGTCATCTACTTTGACGAGGACAAAGTCTCTGCGGATGGGGCGCAGCGCGAGGAGCCATTCTTCAAGCCCGACTGGTCGCCTGCGATGCTGCTCAGCGCGAACTACCTGACGCATTGCGTGATCCGCCGCTCGCTCTATGAGGCGGTCGGCGGCTGCGATTCAACGGTGGATGGCGCGCAGGACTGGGATCTGCTGCTCAAAGTGACCGAGCGCAGTCAGCGCGTCTGCCACATTCCGCAGGTACTCTATCATTGGCGCAAGGCGCCCACCTCCGCCGCCGGACGATTGGTCGCCAAGCCCTACGTCTTCGAGCGGCAGGCGATCAGCGTCACCAATGCTCTGCGCCGCTGTGGCTATGCGCAGGCGCAGGCGACATTAACCGACGAGGGGCAGATGCGTGTGACGTGGCCAATCACCGAGGAGCGCGTCTCGATCATCATCCCGACCAAGGACAAAGCGCATCTGCTCGAACGCTGCATCGAGACACTGCTGAGCCGGACCACGTACCGCGACTACGAGATCATCCTGGTGGACACGGGCAGCATGGAGCAGCGCACCCTGGCGTACTACAAGACGCTCAAGGCGAATCCGCAGCTTGCAGGTCGGTTCAAGCTCGTGGAGTATCGTGGGACGTTCAACTACTCGCACGCCAACAACATTGGCGCGCAGCACGCGAGTGGTAGCCTGCTGCTCTTCCTCAACAACGATACCGAGACCATCGAGCCAGACTGGCTCGAAGAGATGGCGCGCTGGGCGCAGCGCCCGGAGATCGGCGTGGTAGGAGCGAAGCTGCTCTTCCCCAGTGGGCATATCCAGCACGCGGGCGTCGTGATGGGCATCGGTGGGCATGCCGGACACATCTTCGCCGGACTGGACGCGCACACGATGACGATGTTTGGCTCGACCGACTGGTACCGCGACTACATGGCCGTCACGGGCGCCTGCATGATGACGCGCCGCGCTGTCTTTGACGAGATTGGTGGCTTCGACGAGGAGTATCTCATCGCATTTAGCGACGTTGAGTACTGCCTGCGCGCACGCGATCATGGCTACACGTCAGTCTATACTCCCTACGCCTGTCTGAAGCACCATGAGAGCGCGAGCCGTGGCAACGGCATCCCCCTGCGCGACATCCAGCGCGGCTACGAGCATATGTACGCCATCGTTGACCGCGGTGATCCATACTTCAACGTCAATCTGGCGACGGCGGTGTCCGTTCCCACGCTGGCGATCAACGACGCGCCCGAACGCGCCGAGCGCCTGCGCCGGGTAGTGCGCGAGTGGGAGTTCTCCTTCGGCGAATGAGCGCTACCAGCAGTGTTCGCTGAGGGTCTGCGCCAGCCGCTCGGCGTTCTCTGACGTATCGCGCGGCTGCCCGTCGGCTGCGTTCAGGCAGATGCGCCGCAGTGGCAGAGCGGAGTCGGGGTCCGCGCCTGTTGCGCCAGCGCTCCGATCCATCGCGAGAACGAACCTGAAGAGCGATTCATGGCTCTGCGCCACCATGCGGGCAGTGGCGTCTGAGGTCGCGATGCTGGCGTCGGCGGCTGGCAGCGCACCGTCGCCCACGACGATCTCGACCGCTGGCGCGGCAGCCCGCCACTGCGCCCGCGCAGCCTCATCCAATCGCGCCCCGACGAGGCAGACATGCACGGTATGGCCGCGCTCGGCTAGTCCCTGCGCCAGCCCCAGATGCCCTGGCAGCGGATGCTCCGCATCGGGAGCGTCTACCACCCAATTGATGCGCAGGCGACGGGCGTCGCTGGGTGGCGCGACGGCGCGATAGTGGTCGCGCAGCGTGTCGAAGACGGTGGGGGCCTGGGCAGGCGTCGTGTGCAGCCCCATCACGTCCTCATAGGCGCGCTCGCCCATCTGGCGCCGCTCCTCAGGCGACTCGATCAGCCGCCGCAGCGCCGCGCGCCAGGCGTCGGGCGTGTCGGCCAGCAGCCCGTTCTCGCCATCGCGCATGACGCGCTTGAAGTCGCTACGCGCGCTGGCGATGGTCGGAACGTGGAGCAATGCCGCTTCGAGAAACTTGATGCTGCTCTTCGCCTCGGTGAAGGGGTTATCGCGTTCGAGTGGCGCCAGGTTGATCGAGATGGTGGCGTAGAGCGCTGGCAGCGCCTGCCAGGGAGCCAGTGGCTTGCGCCGCACCCGCGCGCCAAAGCGGTCGAACTGGTCGCTCAGCGTCAGTGGCCCTGCCACCAGCAGGCTCACCTGCGGGTAGGTGTCCAGCGCCCAGAGGACCGCATCTTGCGCTTCGAGGAAGTCGCGGTCGTGGCTGGGGCTGCCGCTCAGATAGGCGATGACCACCGCGTCGCCTGCGTTCGTAGGGCGGCCAGCCAGCGCCATCTGCGACCGTGCGATCATCTCCTTGCTGACGACATTCGGCGTAACGGCGACCTGCGCGCAGAGCGGCGCAATCCACTCGCGCAGTGGCTGTGTGCTGACCGTGGCGCTGTCGCATAGCAGCAGTGTCCGGCGGATGCGCCCCATCTCCTCGATGTAGAGCGCGCGATCTTGTGACGAGAAGCGCTGCAGTTCGGCCTGGTGTTTGGCGTTGTCCGCGCTCTCAGGCATAAACACGAGATCGTCTGTCTCGAAGAACACTGGCTTGCCACGTTTGCGCGCTTCGGCCATGAACACCTGCACATCAGTATCATAGGGAACGCGGTGCAGCACGAAGCACTGGAAGCGGTCGAGCAGGTCCATCAGGTTGACCGTGCTGATCGCGGCGCTCTCCGCCGAGCAGCCGAGCAGGTTGAGCTGCTCGGCCTGGTGGTCGCAGCGATAGCGCATCGCGCCGCCGGGGCAGCCGGAGAGGAACATCACCTGCTTATATTCCCGCGCTACGGGCCGCGTCTGCTTCGGCGCAGGCAGCGCGGCGGCGCTATCGAGCCGATAGTATCCGCGCTTGCCCAGCGTCCACAGAGCGACGCGCCTGCCCAGCCAAAGTGGCCCGCGCTGGCGCAGCAAGGCGCGCGAGGCCCGCGCCAGTTTGACCATCCGCACCCCGCGCGATTGGTTGAGCCAGGCGAGCTGCCAGAGCGCATTGTCGAGCCGCCGCTGCGTCTCGCCGAGTTGCTGTTCTTGCGCCTCGATGGTCACAGCCGCCTGGCGTTGCTCGCGCTGGAGCATCGCATCGAGATTGCGGATGTGCGTGGCTGAGGCCTCGCGCTCACGCGCAGCCTCCAGCCGCTCCGCTTCCGCGTCAACACGTTCATCGAAGCGCATGCCCAGATCACGCATCAGGTCGCGCAGCGTGGCCCACTGGTCGGGTGGCAGGTCAAAGACCGCTTGCAATCCCGCAGGCGCCGACTCGCCCACCGCGACCACACCCAACCCATGCCCATGCTCGAATTCCAGGTGGCGCGGATAGGCGCGCTTCAGCTCCTCCCAGAGTCGCCACACGCCAAAGGTGGGGCTGCGTTCCGCGATGTCGTGCAGCATGATGACGCCCTGCGCGCTCAGCTTCGGCAGCCACGTCTCCAGGTCGTGCTTCACCGCCTCATAGGTGTGAAAGCCATCAATGTGCAGCAGATCAATCGATCCATCGGCGAAGTCGCTCACGGTGTCATCGAAATACGACTGCTTGAGCGTCGAGAAGGCGGCGTAGCGCGCGTCGTGGTATGCGCGCAAGTCAGTCAGGATGTCTGGCCCATAGGCGCCCGCTTGCAGATCGCCTTCCCAGCTATCAATCGCGACACAGCGGGTGTCGAGCTGCAACTCTGTCACGGCCTGGCAGAATGCGCAATAGGACACGCCCGCATGGGCGCCAAGTTCCACCACCAGGCGTGGCCGCACGAGATCAATCAACAGCATGCCGAAGGGGACGTGCTGCTTCCACGATGAAATAGCGATGCGCTGTGGGGGCGAGAGGTAGACGTGATGATCGAGCAGGTTGAACGGCATGCGGCTTCTCCGTGCTGGACGCAATGCGCTGCACGAACGACCTGGCGCTGTAAGCGCGCCTCGTTCGGGTGAGCCTGGATCGCGAACCAGCAAACGAACCTATCGCGGGCGTCCATGCGTCAGGCGCGCTCAGGCGCTTTCAGCCACTTTCAGTCATGCGACATATTTGCGCACGAGGTCAAGCAGATGATTGACATCGAAGGGCTTGGCGATCACATCGTCGGCGGCGATCTCAGCGGCGCGCTGGTGCGAATCGTGCGCAGCGGTCATCACGATGATCGGCGCATGCGGCCCGGGCGAGTCGCGATAGGCCGCCGCAAATGCCCAGCCATCCATCACAGGCATCTTCATGTCGAGCAAAATCAGGCAGGGCGTCTGCGCCGCCGCTCGCGCCAACGCCTCGCTGCCATTGGCCGCCACCATAACCGGATACCCTTCGTCGGTGAGCAGAAATTCTACCGTGCTCAATATGCTTTCGTCGTCGTCTACCAGCAAGATTGGCAACCGCTGCTCACTCGTCACGCTGGGTACCCTCCTGTCGCATACGCCATTATGCCCATTGCTGCTCAGTGTACCCCAAACAGGCGTATTTTAGGGTATTGGTAGGCTCATTGTGGGATCATGCGGGGGTTTTGGGGGCTATTGAGGCTGCTACAGACGCTTCCACTGGCAACGTGACGACAAAGCGGGCGCCGCCATCGGGCGGGAACTCGGCGCGAATGGAGCCGCCATGCAGCTCGGCAATCTGCCGGCTGATGAAGAGTCCCAGCCCCAGGCCTGACCGATGATCGTCGGCGTGCGCCTGGTAAAATCGCTCGAAGATGTCGCCGCGCTTTTCCGGTGGAATGCCGATGCCGCAGTCGCGCACGGAGAGGCAGACCTGCTCGTGGTCGTCCAGGCGCGCCTCGACATCTATTCGCCCGCCTTCGGGGCTGTACTTGATGGCATTGTCAATCAGATTGCTCAGCACCTGCTCGATGGCGACCGGATCAACCGCCGCCACGAGACGCTCATCGCCGGAGAACACCAGCGTGTGGCGCGTGGTGCGCGCGCCAAAGACGGCGACGAGCCGCTCAGCTATCGCCACAAGATCGGTTGGCGCGCGCTCGCCCAGCCGCTGCTCACGGTCGAGGTGCGACACATCGAGCAGCTGGCCAATCAGCCGGGTGAGGCGCTCGGACTGCTGGTCGATCACGCGCAGCCCGTCGCTCAGCCACTGCGGCGCCGACTGACTACCCTTCTGCAGCTTGCGCGCGATGACCTGCGCAGTCGCGCGCAGACTCGTGACCGGCGTTTTCAACTCATGCGCGGCCACCGAGAGGAAATCGTCGCGAATCTGGATGGCCTCCTCCGCCTCCAGACGCGCATCGTGCTCGCGCCGCAGGAGTTCGGCGCGCTCGTCCTCCGCCTGCTTGCGTTCGGTGATGTCGGTCGAGATGCTGACGATGCCGCTCGGCTTGCCTGCCGCATCGAAGAGCGGCGTCTTGATGGATGTGTACGTGCGGATGCCCTCAGGGCTGACAATCTCCTCCTCGAACTCATTGGAGACGCGCTCAGCCATTACCTGCTGGTGGCTCGCGCGCCAGACCGCGCTGGTTTCCGGCGGCAGCAGCGCATAGATGGACTGGCCGCGCGCCTCGTCGTTGGTGACGCCAAACACCTGCTCGAAACCGCGATTGACCTGGAGGCAGTGGCCGCGTGCGTCAATCAGGTAGATCACGGCGCTGGTATTTTGCAGGATGACCTTGATGCGCTCCTCACTCTCGCGCAGACGCATGACGTTGGCTTGCGCCTCTGCTGTGCGCTCCTCGACCCGCTGTTCCAGGTCGTGGTTGAGCGCCTCCAGTTGGCGCGTCTTGCGATAGAGATCGGCGAAGACGCTGACCTTGGCGCGCAGAATCTCCGGGATGACCGGCACGGGGATGTAGTCCACAGCGCCGCTCTCGTAGCCTTTGAGTCGGTCGAGTTCGGTCAGGCGCACGGCAGAGATGAAGATGATGGCCGTCTTCTGATAGCGTGGATGCTGGCGGATGATTTCCGCCAGCTCGAAGCCGTCTATCTCCGGCATGCTCACATCCATCAGGACGATAGCGATGTCGGTCTTCAGCAGGTGTTCCAGCGCTTCGCGGCCTGAGGTCGCCTTGATGAGATGTTCGCCCAGATCATCCAGGATCGCCTCATAGGTGAGCAGCTTGGCCGGTTGGTCGTCAACCATGAGAATGTTGACTGGCTCGGTGGTCGTCATGTCGCCTCGCTTCCCGGTCATCCGTTTACACGCCTAACGGTGCAGCCACATGCGTAGCGCCGACAGCAACTGCTCGGTGTTGACCGGCTTGGCAAGATAATCAGACGCGCCCGCTTCCAGACACTTCTCGCGGTCGCCTTTCATCGCCTTGGCCGTCAACGCGACGATAGGCAGCCGCTGGAAGGTGGGATTCCGCCGAATCACCTGCATTGTCTCATAGCCATCCATCTCCGGCATCATGATGTCCATCAGCACGATCGCGATGTCAGGAGTGGATTCGAGAATCGAGATCGCCTCGCGCCCCGTTCCCGCCGTCAACACGCGCATCCCTCGTCGCTCTAATACGCTGCTGAGGGCGAAGATGTTGCGCACGTCGTCGTCTACGATGAGCGCCTGTTTGCCCATCAGATCGTCATCCGAGCGGTGCAGCCGGTCGAGCATGCGCTGTTTCTCTATCGGCAGTGTCGAGACGACCCGATGCAGGAAGAGCGCCGTCTCATCGAGCAAGCGCTCCGGCGACTCCACCCCCTTGACGACCACACTATGCGCCAGCGCGTGCAGGCGCTGATCTTCATCGAGCGAGAGCGCCTTGCCAGTGAAGACGACCACGGGCAGGTTGCGCAACGTCTCGTCGTCGCGCATGCGCTCCAGCACGTCGAAGCCCGTCATATCCGGCAGGCGCAGATCGAGCACGACACAATCGAACTCTTGCTCTTTGAGCGCTTTGAGCGCCTCATCGCCGCGGCTGACCGTGACAATCTCGATGTCGTCGTGGCTCAGCAGCGCTGTGATGCTCAGTTGTTCGGCGTCGTTGTCCTCCACCACCAGCAGCCGCTTGCGCGTCGTCGCAGCGTAGGCCTTGATGCGCGCCAACGCCAGCTCGAGCTGATCGGAGGTGACTGGCTTCGTCATGAAGGAGAAGGCCCCACGGGTGAGGCCATGCTGCCGATTTTCGTCCAACGTCACGATCTGCACAGGGATGTGCCGCGTCGTTGGGTCTTGCTTGAGCTGGCTCAGGACCGTCCAGCCGAGCATATCGGGCAGGTAGACATCCAGCGAGATCGCCGACGGGTGATACTGGTGGGTCAGCGTCAGCGCGTCCTGGCCAGTGGTAGCGGCAATCACCTGAAACCCGCGATCACGCGCCAGGTCCATCAGTACTTGCCGATAATAGGGGTCATCCTCGACCACCAGCAGCACTGAGTCGCCCGTGGTCAAATGGTCGCGATCATCGGCGATGGCCGCGACTGGGCGGTCAAACGTGCGTGCGGCAGGCGAGACACTCACTGCGCGCTCGGTGTCCAGATCAACTGTGCTTGCCGATGCGAGCGCCATGCCGGAGACCGCTGGCCCGATGTAGGTTTGCGGCAGGTAGAGCGTGAACGCGCTGCCCGCGCCGGGCGTGCTGCGCAACTGAATCTCGCCGCCGAGCAGGTTGGCCAGCTCGCGACTGATCGCCAGACCCAGCCCGGTGCCGCCAAACTTGCGGCTGGTGCTGGCGTCGGCCTGCTGGAACGCCTCGAAGATGATGCGCTGCTTCTCAGCCGGAATGCCAATGCCCGTATCGGACACCTCGAACGCCACCACATTGGCGGCGTGTTTGAGGATTGGATGCTCGGAACTCCAGCCTGCGTCCACTGTCGAGATGTTCAGTCGCACGCCGCCCTGCTCCGTAAACTTGAAGGCGTTGGAGAGCAGGTTCTTGAGAATCTGTTGCAGGCGCTTGGAGTCGGTGACGATGTTGCGGCTGAGATGTGGATCAATATGCGTCTCGAACGAGAGCCCCCGATTCTCCGCCTCGTGGCGGAACGGACGCGCCACCATATCGAGCATCTGGGCGACAATGATGTCCTCCGCCTCGACCGAGACGGTGCCAGACTCAATCTTCGAGAGATCGAGAATGTCGCTGATGAGGTTGAGCAGATCGCTGCCTGCGCCGTGAATCGTGCGGGCGAACTCGACCTGCCGGGCCGTCAGGTTATGCTCCGGGTTATCGCTCAACTGCTGGCCCAGAATCAGGATGCTGTTGAGCGGCGTGCGCAGCTCGTGCGACATGTTCGCCAGGAACTCAGACTTATACTTGGAGGTCAGCGCGAGCTCAGCGGCCTTCTCTTCCAGCGCGCGGCGGGCATGCTCGATCTCCTGGTTCTTGCGCTCCACCTCGACATTGCGCTCGGCGAGTTGCTGCGCCTTCTGCGCAAGCTGCTCATTAGTCTTCTGCAGCTCACGCTGCTGCGCCTGTAGCTCCGCCGCCAACTGCTGCGACTGTTCGAGCAGCCCCTCCGTTTGCATCGTCGCCTCGATGCTATTGAGCACGATGCCGATGTTGGCGGTCAGCTGCTCGAGGAACGCCAGATGCGAGGCGGTGAAGCCGCTCAGCGAGGCTAGCTCGATGACCGCCTTGACCTGATCCTCGAAGAGGATGGGGAGCACGACGATATTGCGCGGCACGGCCTGATACATCGCCGTGCGAATCGGCACGGTATCGGGCGGGAGATCGCTGATGAGCAGACTGCGCTTCTCGACGACGGACTGGCCCAGCAGCCCATCGCCCAGACGCAGCCGCGGCGCATAGCCATCGGTCGGATCGTCGGCGTAGGCGGAGAGCAGCTTCAGATCAGCCGCCTCCGGCTCCATCTGATAGATCACGCCCTGATGCGCATCTACCAGCGGAGTCAGCTCCGAGAGCAGCAGCCGCCCGACAGTCGAGAGATCGCGCTGGCCCTGTAGCATGCTGGTGAAGCGGGCCAGATTCGTCTTGAGCCAGTCCTGCTCATTGTTGCGGTCGGTCGTCAGACGCAGGTTGTCAATCATCGTGTTGATGTTGTCGCTCAGTTCGGCGACCTCGCCGCTGGCCTCCACCTGAATCGAGCGTGTCAGATCGCCCTGCGTCACGGCAGTGGCGACCTCTGCGATGGCGCGCACCTGATTGGTCAGGTTCGCCGCCAGCAGATTGACGTTGCCGGTCAGGTCTTTCCACGTCCCGGCGGCCCCTGGCACATTCGCCTGCCCGCCCAGTCGTCCCTCCACACCGACCTCGCGCGCCACAGTCGTCACCTGATCGGCGAAGGTCGCGAGCGTGTCGGTCATGTTATTGATCGTCTCGGCCAGCGCGGCGACCTCGCCCTTGGCGTTCACCGTCAGCTTGCGCTTCAGGTCGCCGTTGGCCACCGCCGTCACCACGCTGACGATGCCGCGCACCTGCTCGGTCAGGTTGTTCGCCATCACGTTCACATTGTCGGTCAGGTCTTTCCAGGTGCCTGCGACGCCCGGCACGACTGCCTGCCCGCCGAGCTTGCCCTCCGTACCAACCTCACGCGCCACGCGCGTCACCTCGCTGGCGAAGGAGCGCAGCTGATCCACCATCGTATTGATGGCCTCTTTGAGCAGCAGAATCTCGCCGCGCACGTCCACTGTGATCTTGCGCGAGAGGTCGCCATCGGCGACGGCGATGGTCACTTCGGCGATGTTGCGCACCTGCGCCGTCAGATTACCCGCCATCGAATTGACGCTATCTGTCAGATCTCTCCAGACGCCGCGCACATCGGGCGCCTGCGCCTGGCCACCCAGCTTGCCCTCGGCGCCGACCTCGCGCGCCACGCGCGTCACCTCTGAGGTGAAGACGCCAAGCTGCTGGATCATCGTGTTGACGATCATCGCCGAGCGCAGAAACTCGCCTTCCAGCGGTCTGCCGTCCACATCCAGCCGCACGGTCTGGCGCAAGTCGCCCTGCGCCACCGCCGCGATGGCGTCCGTCACTTGCGTGGTGGGCCAGAGCAGGTCGTCCACCAGCGTGTTGACGGAGACTTCCATCTGGCCCCACGCGCCCTGCGAGCGGTCGAAGCGTGCGCGCTCGCGTGTCTTGCCCTGCTTGCCGACCACCTGCCCGATGCGCTCTAGCTCCTGCGCCATGTTCTGGTTGGCGGCGACGATCTCATTGAAGGTATCGGCGACCTTGCCATTGAGCGCCGTCCAGTCGCCGGGGAGTCGCACCGAGAAGTCGCCGTCGCGCACCGCCTGGAGCGCGAGCAGCAGCGCCCGTGTGTCGAGCGCGGCGCCTGCGTCGGCCTGCGCCTCCGTCTGCGTCTCCTGCGCGCGCGTCTTCGCCGTTCCGTTCTTCGCCTGAATGACCGTCGCGCTCGGAGCGCTGGTGGCCGCTTGCGTCTCTCGTTTCATCGTGTAGGATTCCCTAAATGATGCGCAGATGTGCGCCCGACTGCGCGTACGCTGCTAGCAGCGCGCGACGGTACACTGGCCACTGGCTGAAATCGTTTCAAGGATGAGGCCTATGTTGTTGCTCTCACTGCTCCGGAGAGCGCGGCAAATCGCGTATGATACCGCAAGAACTACACCGAAAGGTTGACTCTGGCCCGCGCAACCGAAGGCGACATGCGAAATTGGGAGATATGGGCCAGTCGGTTTGCATCGCAGCTGGCGCCTCGGTATGCCTGCATCGCAGGCGTCCATGTGCGCCGCTGAGCCTGCCCTGCTCGCTCGCGAGCGCCCCCTCGTCATCAATGCATCCGTCAGGCGTCATCATGACTGTGGCGTTGGAAGCAGCGCCGCCCATACGTCTCGGCGAGTCGTCGCTAGTATGGTATCCTGTACCGCGATACATTTGTATCACTTGTATCATACGTATGATACGACGGAAGCGCTACGATTGCGACATAACCTCAGTCGTTCGTTTCAACAGTAACCGAGGGTTGTGACGCCCAGCCACCACGCCATCTTGCAGAACCTGGAGAATAGCTCATGTCTGCCGCAGTGCTCGTCGTAGATGACGATGACGACATCCGCGAGGTGTTACGCGCGCTGCTGGAGGATGAGGGCTATGCTGTCGAGGAGGCGCGTCACGGCGAGGAGGCGCTACGAACCTTGCGCTCATCCCCTCACCACTTCGTGGTGTTGCTGGACTTACGCATGCCAGTGCTCGATGGCGCAGCGGTGATCGCCGCCATCGCCAAAGAGAAGGCGCTGCGGCAGCGCCATGCGTACATCCTGGCGACGGCAGACAATCGCACGCTGCCGCTCTCATTTGTCCAGCAATTGACCAGCCTGGAGATTCCCGTCCTCTCGAAACCCTTCGAGGAGCGCAGGCTGTTTGCGCTGGTCGCGGCCAGCGCCGCGCGCCTCACTGGCCATAAACACTAGGCGTCCACTCTGCGACCCACAGCATGTCTCACCTACGAACCGATGATCTGGATGATTGGATGCGCGCGGCTTGAGGAGATGGAACGCCCGATGACGTCAGATGACCACATTGGCCCAGGGCGCGCACGTCCGCAGGCTGTCCAGGCGCACGTTTCCGACGCCGACGAGCTGGAGAGCGTTTTCGCCGCCATCACCGACGCGCTGTTTGTCTATGATGGCGACGGGCGGCTGGTTCGCATGAATGCCGCCGCGCGCCAGTTGCTCGGCCTGGACTCCGACGACCAGGATTATGCCAACCTTGCGTCGTCTGAGCGCGTCGCACAGTCGAACCTGCGCGCTGGCGATGGAACGCCGCTGCCAGTGGATGAATGGGTACTCGGACGACTGCTGCGCGGCGAGGTCATCACTCCCAGGGCTGCAGTGGATGTGTCGCTGGAGCGGCCAGATGGCTCACGCGCGCTGGCGGCGTTCACTGGCGCGCCGATTCGCGATAGGGCAGGCGCGATCATCGGCGCGGTTGCCGTGGGGCGCGATGTGACCGAGCAGCGACGCCTGGAGGGCGACCTGCGTGAGGCCAACACGCAATTGGCGGCGGCGACAGCGACGCTGACACAGCAGGCAGGCGCCCTTGATCTGACCAACCGGCGCATGGATCAGTTTCTGGGGATGGCCAATCATGAGATGAAGTCGCCACTCACTGCGCTGAGCGCCAATCTGCAACTGGCCTTGCGGCGTTTGCGGCGACTGGCGCGCAGCGATGACACGGGCGCGCCGGAGCACGCTGATACGGCGCAGGCGCCGCAGCAGGCGCCCCAGGTGGAGCAGGAGACCAGCGCGCTGACGGCGGTGATTGTGATGCTGACACGCGCGCAGAGCGCCACCCGCCGCATGACCCGCCTGGTCAATGAGCTGCTCGATGTCTCGCGCATCCAGACGGGCCGCATGGAGGCGCGCCTGGAGCCGTGCGACCTGCTGGCGCTGACGCGCGCTGTCATCGCCGAGCAGCGGCAGACACAACCAGGCCGGATTATCCGCCTGGAAACCGCGTGCGATGCGGCGCCTGTGCTGGCGGACCCCGACCGCATCAGCGAGGTGATTGACAACTACCTCTCGAATGCGCTGAAATACTCGCCCGCCGCTAGTCCCATCACCGTCTCGCTAGCAGCCTGTGACGCTGGCGTCGTGCGCGTCTGCGTGCGCGACGTGGGCCAGGGCATCGCGCCGGAGACCCAGGCGCGCATCTGGAATGTCTTTGAGCGGCTCGATTCAGGCGGCGCCCAGCGTGCGCAGGGAGTCAACCTTGGGCTGGGCCTGCACATCTGCAAGACGATCATCGCGCTGCACGGTGGTGAGGTCGGCGTGGAGAGCGCCATGGGCGCCGGGTCCACCTTCTGGTTCACGCTGCCGCTCGCTGCGCCCGATCCCAGCGACCCCGACGATTCCGGCGACCCCAGCGATTAGCGATACGGCGCGATGCCGCTCTCAAACGACTCCTGATCGCCATCGCGCAGGCCGTAATACGCCTCTTGTAGCAAGAACGTGCTGCGATAGAATCGGGCACGGGCCAGCAGCGACTGCGCCGCTGGCCAGGTTATCATCACCTGGGCCAGCAGCCGGTCGCCCCACGACATGAGCGCAGCCAGGTCTATCGCGGGGTCACCCACCCCGGCTGAGGCGAAATCAATCACGCCCGTGAGCGCGCCAGACGCCGCGTCATAGAGCACGTTGCTGCTTCCCAGGTCGCCGTGACGAGTCACAGGCGTCCAGGTGTCTTCTGTGGGCGCATCCAGAAATGCGCTGAAGTTGCGCGTTATCTCATCGCGCGCGTCTGGGCGCATATGCGGGAAAAGCTGCGCGCGAAAGCCCGCGAACAGCTTCGCCCACTCATCGCGTGTATCCTGGATGGGCGTTCCTGGCGGCAGCAGAGAGAGCGGCAACTGATGCAGCACACCGAGGAAGTCCGCAAGTTGGCGCGCGATCCGCTCCAGCGTGTCGTCTGGCAGCGCAGCCACTTCGGCGCGGCTCAGCGCTTCACCTGGCAGCAGGTGGTAGCCCATGTAGGTTGATGACGCCTCGTCGCTGCTGTAGACGGGCGCGGGGATGGGCAGTGGCAGGCGCCCGGCCAACGCGCGCAGTGTCACCAACTCGGCGCGCAACGTGGCGGCGGAGGCAGCGGAGCGCGGAAAACGGAACACCCAGGCCTCATTGGCGATGATCACGTCGTTGAATTGCCCATTCGCCGCTCGTATCTGACGCACATCCAGTTCTGGCGCGATCTGCGCAATCAGCGCACGATAGTCGCGTAGCTCCTGCATCATACTGCTCCTCCGCTCCAGCACAGCGTCATAGCTGCTTGTTCCCCCGCGTCTCTCAGACGCTAGCAAGAGGCGTCTTTGCCTGCATGCGCTGCTGTGACGCCGCTGTGACACCAGGCGCGTCAGTCGAGAGTTGGGTGTGAGTCATTCGGCTTATTCTGATTGTGACGGATGAAGCAGAGCGGCGAGTCAAGAGTGAACGCGCAGGCTAGCATCCGCAGACACATCAGGGGTTACGCAGGAGGTTTCATATGAGCATGCTGCAACAGGTCCAGCGGATTCAGCCGAAGTCCGCGACCCAGATTCCAGAGCCGCCCATCGCGCGGTTCCTGTTCGCTGATTCACGCATGGCGTGGTTCTGGCTCATCGTCCGGGTCTACGCCGGATACGAATGGTTCACCGCAGGCTGGGAGAAGCTGACGGGACACACGATCTTCGGCGCGGCCGCTGGATCGCCCTGGGTATTCACTGGCCATGACGGCGCCGCGATGAAAGGGTTCGTGATGGGCGCGCTGGCCAATGCGACAGGTACGCACCCGGCTGTGCAGGGCTGGTATGCCGACTTCCTCAGGGCATTCGTCCTCCCAGCTCCAGGCGTGTGGGCCTATCTCATCACCTTTGGCGAGCTGCTGGTTGGCCTGGGCCTGATCGTCGGCGCCCTGACAGGCATTGCGTCCTTCTTCGGCCTGGTCATGAACCTGAACTACCTGCTGGCTGGTACCGTGAGCATCAACCCGATTCTGGGTGGCGTCGCAGTCCTGCTCGTGCTGGCGTGGCGTGTCGGCGGCTACTACGGTGTTGACCGCTACCTGCTGCCGCTGCTGGGTACTCCGTGGACTGGTTCACTCGCCGCGCAACCCGCAGCGAAACCCACCGAGCAGCCCAACAAACCGCTCGCAGGTGTAGCGCACTAAGCGACCGCGCGACGGCTCACACCGAGACCCGCACACGCAACGATCAGCTCGCACGCTCGATGGCAGGAACCATCGGACGTGCGAGTCTTGTTTCAACCGCCAGGCGTCAGCGATGGTATCAGCGATCCTGCCCGGCGGCGTCTGGCTATTTCCGTTCGCTCTGCCTGCGCAAGGAATGGCACAGTGAGGCGAGTGAGCGAGTGAGCGAGACAGCAGAGAGGGGCGCACAGATGTGGCAGGCGACGATCTGGGAGCCAGCAGGCAGGGCGGATGAGCGACGCTCGGTCGCGGACGAGCAGGCGCAGCTTGCGCGGCTGCGGCTGCAGGTGGACGAGCGCTGGCGCACGCTGGCGCTGGCGAGCGAGCGCACTGCCCCACCACTGTCAGCGCAGGCGCTCGAACGCCTCTACGACGCCTACATGCGCGCGGTGGACGCCTACGTGGCGCGGCAACGCGCGCTCGCCCGCCCACATGAGGCGCAGCGGCGCGCGTCGTAGCCCTGCTTACGACTGGCGCCAGTTGCTCCCCTCTCCCACCGCAGTGGGGTTGGGGTTGGGGGAGGGGGCTAGCTCGGCTGGGAGGCGAAGGACGCCAGCAGCGCCGCCACGCGGTCGGGCGCCTCATCGAGGATCAGATGCCCTGCCCCCGGCACGACCTCCAGCCTGGCCTGCTGCGCCTCGCTGGCGATGCGCTGGCCTAGCTCCAGCGGCGTCACCAGATCGCGCTCGCCCCAGATCAGCAGCATCGGGCGCTTGAGGCTCACGACATCCGACGCGACCGAGTTCGAGTAGAGCGGCAGCATGTTGCGCACCTGCTGCATGACGACATTCTTGCCCAGGTCGCTGTTCCACTCGCCCAGATAGGCGTCCAG
>JAICSR010000591.1 GCA_025936795.1 Ktedonobacterales bacterium
AGAAACCCGCATCACAAGCGGGTTCCGACGCCTGAGCATTCTTGACGCCAGCCGACGTTCTGACGTATCATTGAAGCACATTTTACCTATCGCGGCGGGCCACTTCCGACCGTGGAAGGGGGGCAACGGGTGAACGATAAGTTCGAGAAATTCACGGAACGCGCACGGAAAGTGCTGAGCCTGGCGCAAGACGAGGCGCAGCGCTTCAACCATAACTACATCGGCACTGAGCACCTGTTGCTGGGATTGGTGCGCGAGGGCGACGGCGTCGCGGCCAAAGTCCTGGCCAACCTCGGCGTCGAATTGCAGAAAGTGCGGAGCGCTGTCGAGTTCATCATTGGCCGCGGCGACCGCATCGTCCTGGGCGAGATTGGGCTGACCCCGCGCGCCAAGAAGGTGATCGAGTTGGCGGTAGACGAGGCGCGGCGCCTCAACCATCATTACATCGGCACCGAGCATCTCCTGCTGGGGCTGGTGCGTGAGGGCGAAGGGATCGCCGCCGGAGTGCTCGAGAGTCTGGGCGTCAACCTCGAAAAGGTGCGCAGCCAAACCATTCAGGTGCTCTCGCAGTCGGGCAATCAACACGAAGGCGGACGCGAGAAGCACTCCAAGACGCCGACGATTGACCAGATGGGCATCGACCTGACATCACACGCGCGCATGGGCAAGCTCGACCCGGTCGTTGGGCGCGAGCAGGAAATCGAGCGCGTCATCCAGATCCTTTCGCGCCGACAGAAGAACAATCCAGCGCTGATTGGCGAGCCAGGTGTTGGCAAGACGGCCATCGTCGAGGGGCTGGCCCAGCGCATCGTCTCGGGTGAGGTGCCAGAGACGCTGATGGGCAAGCGCCTGCTGACGCTCGATGTCGGCTCGCTGGTCGCCGGGACGAAGTATCGCGGCGAGTTCGAGGAGCGGCTGAAGAAAATCATCGAAGAGATTCGCTCCAGCCAGGACTGCATCATCTTCATCGATGAGGTGCATACCCTGGTGGGCGCGGGCGCGGCCGAGGGCGCGGTGGACGCCGCCAATATCCTCAAGCCAGCCCTGGCGCGCGGCGAGTTGCAGTGCATCGGCGCGACAACGCTGGACGAGTATCGCAAGTACATCGAGAAGGACGCGGCGCTCCAGCGACGCTTCCAGGAGGTGATGGTCCGCGAGCCGAGTGTCGAGGAGACGCTCGATATCCTCAAGGGCCTGCGCGACCGCTATGAGTCGCACCACCGCCTGACCATCTCCGACGACGCCCTGCGCGCCGCCGCCGAGATGGGCAGCCGCTACATCACCGACCGCTTCCTGCCGGATAAGGCGATTGACCTGATTGATGAGGCGTCGAGCCGCGTGCGCATGCAGCGGTCGCTGGCCCCGCTGAACCTCAAGGAGGCGATGCGCGGGCTAGAGGCGGTGTTGCGCGAGAAGGACGAGGCCATCCAGAACCAGCAGTACGAGCAGGCGCAGGAGCTGTTGGAGCGCGAGAAGAAGCTCCGCGAACGCATTACCAAGCTCGAATCCGGCTGGCACAAGGACCAGTCGAGCGAGAAGCCGGTCGTCACTGAAGAGGACATCGCGCAGATCGTCTCGATGTGGACGGGCATCCCGGTCATGCGCATCGCGCAGGAAGAGTCCGCCCGCCTGCTGGAGATGGAGAGCGCGCTGCATAAGCGTGTCATCGCCCAGGATGAGGCTATCGAGACGATCAGCCGTGCGGTACGGCGCGCGCGTGCGGGCCTGAAAGACCCACGGCGCCCCATCGGCTCCTTCATTTTCATGGGGCCAACC
>JAICSR010000226.1 GCA_025936795.1 Ktedonobacterales bacterium
ATGCTGCGCGCCGGGCTGGACGGCGTGGCGCGCGATCTGCCGCTGGCCCAGCCGGTGGAGGAGGGTCTCTACACGCTCGATGAGTCGGCGCGGCTACGGCGCGGCATCGCCCTGCTGCCCGCCGATCTGAGCGAGGCGCTGGCCGACCTGCAACGCGACGATGTGATGTTCACCGCGCTGGGCGAGCAGATCGCGGCGTGGTTTGTCGAGTCGAAGACGGCGGAGTGGGCGACCTATCGCCAGCAGGTGCATGCCTGGGAGCTGGAGCGCTACCTGCCTATCTTTTAGACGCCTGCGACCTCACCCCCTGGCCCCCTCTCCCTGTGGGAGAGGGGGAACCTCGCTTGCTCCCCTCTCCTCGCGGGAGAGGGGCTGGGGGTGAGGTCTGGCTCATGCGCCGCCGCGAGCGGGGATCTCTTGCACAGCCCAGCGGTTGCCATCTGGATCGCTGAAGAACACGAAGGCGCCCCAGGCGAGGCGCTGAATCTCGCTGACCTCCACGCCCCGCGCGGCTAGCTGGTCATGCGCCGTCTGAATGTCGGAGACGACGAGCTGCATGCCCTGCACCGAGCCAGGGGCGGCGTCGGTGAGTCCTTCGCCGATGGCAATCGAGCAGCCAGAGCCGGGCGGCGTCAACTGCACGAAGCGTAGCGTCTCGCTGACGCGATGATCGTGATCCGCGTGAAATCCAGCTATCTCGGTGTAGAACGCCTTGGCGCGGTCCACATCCGAGACGGGAATAGCCACCAGTTCGAGCTTCCAGTCCATGCTGCCAGTCCTCCTTCTGTCTGATTGGTACAGCCAGTGGCGCCACGACGCAAGCACGTTATAGCAGATTTCCCTCACGCATCGCCACCCGCATTGCACGCATCGCATGGCGCGAAACGTACCAGCCTCATCGTCATCCATCGTATGCGAACTGTGCCTGAGCGCCGTAGTATAAGATGAGCGTTGATTGGCGGAGGGGAGCGCGCATGCAGGACGACTTCAATAGCGCGGCCACCGCGCCGGACCAACCCGGTCCCGGCGCGCCCGGTCAGCCCCGGCCCGCTGGGCAGCCGCTGGGGGTGATCCAGCCCAATGCGTCGCCGAGTCCGGGCCAGGCAGGCGGCTGGGCGGGGCCGACGGTCAGCTACCACGGCTCGCAACTGACGGGGCCGCAGACGGTGGCTGATCCACAGCCGCCTGCCGCGTGGCCGGGAGCGCCGGGCGGGTCCGCCGCCGCCAAGCCGCCGATCTATGTGCCAGCGGGCTTGCCGCCAGCGGCGCCGCCTCCTATACCCGCGGCGCCACTGGCGCCACCATTCGGTGGGCCAACCGCTCCCGTGGCGCCGCGTGCCCCTGCGCGCATCTCGCGGCCACCCACGCCGCCCTCACGGCCTGTCGCGCCGCCACCCCCACAGGGGCAGCCGGGACGTCCGAGGCGCTGGGCGGCCTGGGTTCCGCTGCCACACGCGCTGCTGCTCGCTGGGGTAGCGCTGCTCTTCATTGCGACGCTGCTGCCCTGGGGGGTAGATTCCTCTGGCTCGCTGATCATGCTGCAAACGGCGAGCGTTCCGGCGGGCGCCACGCAGAGTGGCGATGGCACGGCCTTGCAGATCGCCTATGACCTGATCGGCGCCGTGGGCGTGCTCAGCCTCGCGCTATTGCTCTCCAACGTCTTCCTGAGCGGGCTGAATCGGCTGCTCGGTCGTGGCTTTGTGGCGGGCTGCGCGCTGGTTCCGCTCTACCCGATTCTGCTGGCGCTGATCCTGGCGCTGATTGGGACGCAGGTGCTGGCGGCCGGATTTGGCGGACTGGGCGCGCTGGCTCAGGCGCCCGGCGCGCAGAGCTATGGCGTGGCAGGGCTGGGGGTCGCGCACTACGAGCTTGGCTACTTCTTCTGGTACACGGGCATCATCGTGAATGTGATCGGCATGCTGGGCGAGTTTGTGGTCTGGCGCCGCTAACCAGGTCGCCAGTCAGGGCCAGCCGAGGCGTCGCGCTCCTCATCCGCCAGCCGCAGGGCCAGCCGCCACTCCTCTGGCGTGTTCGCGTTGAAGGCGGAGCGGCCTGCTGGGTCGAGGCGGCGCGCGTCGTCGGGCGCGACCTCGCGCATGCGCAGCGTGGCGAGCAATCCCTGGAGCGAGGCGTCATCGCCCGCCAGTCGCGCCAGCGCCAGCGACAGGCAGCGGCGATGGTAGACGGCGTGCAGCGGTTCCAGGCCGTGCGGCCCACGCAGGGCGACCACATCCACGTCGGGCGTGGTCAGCGCCAGCCGCGCCATCGCGCGCAGCAGCGCAGGCTGCGTGAACGGCATGTCGCAGGCGACGAGCAGCGCCCACTCGGACGCTTCGGCCTGATCCGTCTGGTTCGCTTCGATCATGCTCAGGGCAGTCGCCAGCGCGCCGAGCGGCCCACGCCCCGGCCAGGCGTCCGCCACGACACGCGTCCCTAGAATCAGTGGCGCGCAGGCAGGCGCGCCAACGACGATCACCTCCGCCAGCGCCAGCCGCAGCCGCGCGACGGCACGGCGCAGCAGCGGCTCGCCGCCGATCAGCAGGGCGGCCTTGTCGCGGCCCATGCGACGGCTGGCCCCACCCGCCAGCACGACGCCCAGCGCGCCCGCCATCGGCCCCTCGTCGCTTGCCTCACCGCTCGCCAATCGTTCTCGATATGCCATGTGCTTTACGCTCTCTGCGCGCTCAGTGATACAGCCAATATGCGGCGAATCAGGATGTCAACAGTGTTAGCTGTATGGTATCGGCCACTGGCTCTGCATCGCCACCTGACAGGAGCGTTTCGAGCGATTCTGGCCACACTACAGGCTGCGCTACGTCCCCAGCGAAGCGCTCAATCTCTGCCTGTGCTCGGCGCAGGAGAGCTTTCTGGTCTACGTGGCGCAATACGGCATGCAGATCGATCCGCTGGAGCAGTTTCTTTGTGATGGGACGTTTCGCATCCCTAAATGAGATAAGCTGAAGGAAACCCAGACAATGTGGATCATTGAGCAGGCATGCGATGAGAGCAGCCTGCTGGCTTGATGTGCATGGCAGAAAGTAACAGGTGTCGTCAAGAAGAACTGGTCGGTCGTTCACGGGGCCAATCGCTCGAAATACTGGCGTTTTGTACATGCCTGAAATCGCGACTTTGTATGGCGCGAAGGTGTAATCACCAATGCCGAAATAAGCAAATTGAGGCTGACGGCGATAAATGGCCGACTTGCGTCGGCGAAATGCCTCCTCATGCGCCATCAGATATGACCAAAGGTGCGGCGCCGAACAGGCAAGGTGACGTGTGTGTTCACCGACATGTCTTTGCGTGACAATCACAGCTCTCTCTGGCTTGGTAGTAGCCTTGCCTCCAATATCAGAACTCTTTAGCAGTGGGTAGATGTATGCGCTCTCCACTGATACATCATCACCTGCTTTATTCACCAGGTTCCCAGTCCGATCCCTCGTTAGCTCTACAACGGAAGCTGCGTCATGCTTGATGCCTTGGCGCCATGTGAGCGGTGATAGTCCGTCAAGGTGAGCGAATTCTGATTGGGCGCTTACATTCGACACGAGTTGGCCACCGATGACTCCAATCCTGGATGCGGGTGTTGCAGTGAGTAAATGTGTATAGACATCAGCCTCGTATTGGCGCTCTTCTTTGCCAGCCTCACCTACCTCTACGACAAAGAGGCACGCATCAACTGCTGCGTGAAACCAATACCTGGCGTCAATGAGGTGAATTGCTGCATTGTTCACGGGCAATCTATTTGCAGCGGCGTACGACAAGACGTTGCGAGCTACCACAGTTTTGCACAGCAGCGCAATAGTCGGGCGTTCGTACATGAGTTCACGAAGGAGTTTGAGCCAGATGTATTCCGCAACATCGAAGTTTGAGCTCCCTGTCATCGCCTCGAATCCGGAGAGATGTTTCAGGTTGCGCTTGCGGGGGATATTGACGCTGGCGAGCACGCTCAACTCAGCATTCGTCACCCACGGCGGATTCCCCACCACCAGCAATGGGCCATTTTCACCCCAGCGAAGGTCGGCTCCGAGATTCACATCGAAGATGCTCCTGTGCTGAACCGTGATCCGACTTGATATTGCCTGCTCAGAGCATGCTCTTGCCTCAGCGACGTAGCGCTCCTGAATCTCAATACCCTGAATTTCACGCGGTGGCAGAGCAAGTGACAGCGCTCCGCGAATGAAGGCGCCACTACCGCATGTTGGCTCGATCATGCGTGTCCAAAGTCCATCATGCCGATTTCGGTAAAGGCATGACAGGATAGCATCCACAAGCTGCGGTGGGGTTTGGAAGTCGCCAAGGTCTCTAGACATGCAGGTTTTCCACTCCCTTCACCGTTCCTGCCTTGTCAATCGCACGCCTGTATTGCAGTCGCCACTGCAAGGCATTCGAGATGGTCAAGTAACCAATTTCCGGACGCTCCTGTAGAACGCGCTCGGCAAGTTGATCGCGACCAATTTCATCCAGCGGCAGGTTGCGCTCCTCCATGAAAGCTATCAGATCATCTTTGTTGCCGTGTCTATCAAGTATCTGGTTGATTCCAACGGTGGTTTGCCAATCTCCAGTGTATCCGCTTTCAACGAACACAACATGTAGAATATTGAGGTGCGCGCTCTGGATTGCCTGCTCATCTGTCTTTGCATACACAAACACCATGAGATCATAACCCAGTCCATAGACCTTCTGGCTTGCACTCTTGAATGGGCACGAAGACTGGGGCTGCACAATTGACGTAGCTTTCAGGTCTACCTGCAAATCTGGGAAATCAATGCCACTCGCTGAATTGCCTGGAATGAACATATACCTATCTTCGAGGTAACGACGGAACTTCTGTTCGATATATGTCCCAATCGCCTTGCCATCCGTCGTCCCATACAAGTCGCGTATCTGCTCACTACCCAGTTGCTGGGCGTAAAGTTGCGCTGACTCCTTGAGCAAAGGCAGCGTTAATTCAGGCAGCATGAAATGCCTCGTGTGATTAGCATTGTAGCGTTCGTCATGTGATTGCGACTTCCAGACATTTTACCATATGCCTGCTTATGGGTGAAGCAGACACACTGACCGCATATTTTCAGATTCAGCGCCCAGCGCTCGCTTCGTCGCTGTTGGACATCTCGCGCCCGTCTCCCTGCGCATCCGTCTCACGCAACCGCACCCGCTGTGGCATCGTACCATCGAATGGAGAGCGGCTGCCGCGTGCGCTGCTGTTGCGTTGAGAGGACGAGGCTGATGAGCGAGCCGGTTGTGGACCATCCCTGCTTTTCGCGCTTTTTCAACTGGCTGGCCAGCCGGGGGCCAGGGCGTGGCTCGTTCGTTGCGCTGCGCAGCGCGACGGCCGGACAGGCGCGCGGCGTCACGCTGGAGCTTGGCGCGGGTGGTGGCCCCAACTTCGCCTACTACGATCCTGCGCTGGTCGCGCGGGTGGAGGCGACCGAGCCGGATGCGACGATGCTGGGCTATGCGCGCCAGCGTGCGGCGCAGGCCAGCGTTCCCATCACGCTGACGCAGGCGCCCGCCGAAGCGCTGCCCTTCGGCGATGACACGTTTGATACCGCTGTGATGACGCTGGTCTTCTGCTCGGTCGCGGACCCTGAGCGCAGCCTGCGCGAGTTGCTACGCACGCTCAAGCCCGGTGGGCGCCTGCTGATGGCCGAGCATGTGCGCTCGCGGCACACCGCGCTTGCCGCCACGCAGTCGGCGCTGGTCCCGCTGACGACGCGCCTCGCCAGCAATTGCCACTGGAACCGTGATGCCGCCAGCGTCGTGCGCCAGGCGGGCTTTGCGGAGGTACACGCGCAGCCGCTCACCTATCCGCGCCCCAGCATTCGGTTGCTGGCAGGTGGGCTGCTGCCGATTCAACTGATCGAGGCGCGCAAGCCGGACATCTCGTGAGCAGCGACATGATCGGGCGTCAGGAGGCGCTATCGGGGCGACGCGGTGGCGCCGGAGTAGCCTGCTTGGCCTGCGCGCGTCGCTCGGCCCACTGGCGCGCCAGATCGCGGCCCTGCTGTGGCAGATTATGGCGCAACCGATACGCGATGCCCCGCACGAGGTCGGCGCCGGGCTGGCGCACGAGCTGTGGCAGCAGTGGCGCGGGCTGCGTGCGCGCCAGTGTGAGCAAGATCGCCTGCCCATCGGTATGATAGACGTCGCCAGTCGCATTTTTGGACTGGGTCGGCCCAGGGAAGTCAGGCACGGTGCGCTCAGCGACCACCCAGCCCGTGCGAATCAGGTCATCGGCGATCAGCGTGCGCTCGTCGTCCACATCGGGCGCGATGCCGTGGGTTGGCAGGTGGTTTGATTTCGCCAGCTCCACCTTCGTATCGCGCGTGGCGCCGCCAATCCAGATAGGACGGCCATCACTGGCGGGCTGCTCGTCGCGCCAGAAGCGCACGTGGTCACGCTCGCGCACATTGCGCCCGGGCTTCTCGAAGGCGAAGTCCTGCTTGCGCCCGAAGAGATAGAGATCGCTGACGGGCGCGGTGGAGTATTTGCGTCCGAGCGCGGCGTCGAGGCTGATGCGCAGCGCGGTGACGAAGGTAATTTCATCCGCGCGATACCAGCCAGCGGAGACGAAGGCGGCGCTGAGCTGGTCTGCTGTGCCGATGACA
>JAICSR010000266.1 GCA_025936795.1 Ktedonobacterales bacterium
ATCGCATCACACCTCGCGCCGACTCTCAGCATAGGATCGCATCACACCTCGCGCCGACTCTCAGCATAGGATCGCATCACACCTCGCGCCGACTCTCAGCATAGGTGGCGGTGAGAAGGGCTTTGCTTGATTCAAGTCCCCTGTCTCAATATCACATCTTCTCAGCAAGTCCGTATGAGCAATCGCTCTGCAGATGGGAAAGGTTGAGTCTACCATGCACACTCAAGGCGAGTTGAAACGCTACCTGTTGTTCGATGCAAGCTGCAACCTCTGTACGCAAACTGCTCATGCAATTGAGCAAGAAACGAGCGGATTTCTGGCTGCACGAAGCCTGCGAGACCCGGAGATGCAGTCACTTCTCGACGAGTTTCGACCCAACCGAACGTGGGAGCCAACACTGATCGAGATCTACGGCCAGCGAACACGAATCTACACGGGAGCGGGTATGCGTACCCGCTTGCTGTTCGAACTCGGCCCGCGCAAGGCATTCTGCGTTGCACGCCTCGCGACTCAATTCAAACGCCCTATCAAGAGCGCAAGCGCCACAAGCAGACGCCATTTGCTTGGTCGCACATTAGCGGCTGCAGGTGGGCTTGCTCTCGCCACCGTTGGATTGCAGCCTGGTAATGTGCTTGCACAAGCGATTGAGATGCGTGAAGGTCAATCAGACTCCATTCCTCTCTCTGGAGCAGAGGCACAGCGCTATATCGCAATGTTGCTCGCGTCGAGCGAATATCAGCATCTCCTTGCGAAGCTTGCGACGACCTATTCGGGGATACTCCACCCAGCTGAACATTCTGGCCTGGTAGTCAGCCATACCAGTTTTCATACCGTTACCGTCAGTATTCATCTGGTTGGCGGCGCTGGGTACAGCTTCTTCACGCAGAGTTACGATGCTACATCAGGGCAGCTGGTAGATACTCTGGCAGGCATGTTTACCTTCGACAGTGCTCAGAATATCGTCGGACACATCGAGCATAATGAGCGTCCTTTCATAGACGCGGAAGTTACGCCCGAAGGGAAGCTCATCAGCGGCACACAATATGATATCGTGACTGGTAAGCCATCGGGTTCTATCCACATACAACCAGAGTACCTGGCCACTGCCGCTGTGGATATATACGCAACAGTGCGCCATGACTGTATGGCGTGTCTTGGTAATTGCATCAGCGCTCAGGGTGTGCCAGGGTGGGTCGTGGCCTTTATCGCGGCCGTTTGTGGCGGCGCTTGTGCGCTGTCGGCAGGCGCTGGCTGCCTCATTTGTATGGAAGGACTCGAGGCTGTTGCGATCTGGGTTCTCATCTATTGCACTGAACAGTGTCAAAGTGGGGTACCCTGGGGTGGGTATGTCTGCTAACTACTAGCGAAGGCTGGTTCACGTCTATCTCTTGCAAGTGATGCAACGCTCCAGGCGCCTGGGAGCTGCGGGTCGCCAGTCGTCACGAGCGCCAAACCGAGGAGGACGCGATGGCTTTGAGAAGGTCTGCGGCAACTCTGTGCTTGCTCAGTTGCCTGTTTGCCGTGCTGACAGTCACGGCCAAGCAGTTTGCGCTTATCTGGTGGCTGGGCTGCATTGCCTCAGCCTTCGCCGGAACGGTTCTCGTGGCGAATTCACTTCCTGTGCAATGGCCTATTCCGAGAAGGCTGCTGAAAGCCTCGGTGTTCATCGTACCCGCAGCGGCAATAGCCCTGGCGCTGATCTTCGGACATATCATGTCGCGGTGATCCATGTGTAAGGGCGGTGCGCCCGTGGACTATGGCTCAATAGCCGTAGTCTACGGGCGCGGCGAAGCGCTGCTCTTTGGGCGCGAGGGCTTGCCAGCGGTCGGAGCCGAGTTTGGCGAGGTAGGCGGCGCGGTCGGGCAGGTCGAGCACCCAGGCGCGCAGCCACTCGGCGAAACCTTCGGCTGTGCGCGTCGCTTTGTGGTACTCGGCGAAGGCGGCGTGGTCACGGTTGTAATAGCCTTGCACGGGCGAGGGGTGCGCCCCGCCTGGCTCATGGACGACCGCCAGCGTCTTGAAGCCGGGGGCCAGCACGCGGTTGGGGTCGCTGAGGATCACCTCTGGCGCCACGATCTCTTCGGCGACGTAGATCACACCCTTCGCGGCCAGCGCCGCCTCCTCGCAGATGCCCAGGCCCCCCCAGGCGTGCGCGCGGCCCAGCGCATCGGCGCGCTGCACATGGAGGATCGCGACATCGGGCTGCACCGCCGACACCAGCAGCGTTGGCGCGCCATCCAGCGGCGAGGGGGACGGGCGCATGCCGGGGTTGTCGCGCGCGATGTCGCTGCCCAGCAGCGAGCGGATGGGGATGTAGGGGACGCCGAGCGCGGCGGCCTGCAATGCCACGGCGATGCTGTAGTTGCTGTAGTCGGTGATCGCGATGCTACGCGGCTGGCCCTGCTCCGCCGCGCGGCGGTAGTTGTGGCCCAGTCCCTCGCTGACGTTGCCCGCCCAGGCCGCCATGATGTGCGCGACGCAGCCCGCGCCGATCAGTTGATCGAAGAGGATGTCGGAGATTGGGCCGATCAGCGTCAGATCGCGTCTGCCCTGGCGGATGATCTCGTGGCCAGCGGCGAAGGGAATCAGCGGCTCGAGCGCGCAGCTCATCGCCAGGCTAGCGCCATCTGGCACGAAGCGCGCCACCGCCTCGCGCATGCTCATCAGCTTGGAGGCGCCACTTGCGGCTGGGCGCTCATCTGGCTGGTTATCTGAGTGGTTATCTAGCTGGTCGGTCATGGCTCCCTCTCATCGCTCATCTCGTCCAACGCCGTCACGCTGCATCACTCCCAGTAGCCGTCGAAGAGGCCGCGTGTCGGGGCGCCCGCTAGCTCGCGCGAGAGGCGTGGGCCGGGCATCCACTGTTCGAGCAGGCCACAGGAGTTGAATCCCAGCGACTCGTAAAGCGCGCGCGCTTCGGGGGTCGCAGTCAGCGTGGCCCAGCGACAGCCCTGCGCCTGCGCCTCACTCAGCGCCAGCGTCAGCAGATTTCCTGCGATGCCGCGCCGCCGCACACCCGCCAGCGTCGCCAGGTGATAGACGCCAACGGTGTCGCCTGCGCGCAGCGTCGCCATCGCCGCGACGGGCCGTGCGCCCAGCCACGCCAGCCAGAGGTCGAAGGCTGGATTCTGGATCGTCCAGCGCTGCATGGGAGCGCGTGGGATATAGAAGACGTTGCAGATGATATTGAGGGCGTCGAGCGCCTCCTCGTCACGCTGCGCCTTGCGCAATGTTGCGCTGGCGGGCGCTGGGGTATAGCGCGACAACCAGTTATCGAGCGGCAGGCACATCATCGTCGCGCCGCCCCATGTCTCCATCCCCAGCGCGCCGAGGCGCTCGCGCAGCCCGGCTGGCTCCAGCCCGCGCGTCAGCCACCACTGGAAGGGCAGGCGCTGCTCACGATAGGGCGTGATAATCTGCTCGACCTGATCCGCCAGCGACGCCTCGTCGCCTGCGTAGCGGATGACTATATTCAGCAGCGTCTCTGGCAGACCAGGGGTATAGATGCGCAGCGCCTCCGGGAGGTCATCTACGATGGTGGCTGGCTCCGCCTGCACGGCGCCGAGCGACGCCCACGCCGCACACCAGTTGCGCTCGACGAGAAGCGCCATCTGGTTCATCTGCTCCAGCGCCATAGCGTACCCTCTCGCCCCTTTGCCTCGTTGCGCGGCCAGCCGGGCCGACCGTCGGGCGCCCTCGCCCGGCTCAGATCGCGCTCAGCGCAGTGGCGTACACGCACAATACAACGCCGCAGCCATGCCTGCAACGGGCCAGCGCCGCGTATTGGGGGTTGTGGAGACTATCAGCGCGGCGCTGCGATGGGGTATGCTGGCCACATATAAGGAGCAGCGGCATGATGACGCCCCCGCATTCAGCCCCCGCAATAACGCCAGCAACGTCCGCAGCGCAGGAGGCGCCTGTGACGCTAAGCGTCGCGCATTGCCTGGCTGAGATTGACCTCGATCCCCTGCGCCGCGCCCACACCGCCTACATCGTCGTGGATGTCATCCGCGCCACCACCACGCTCGCGGTGATGTTCGAGCAGGGCGCGCGGCGGGTGCTCATTGCGCGCAATGTGGACGCTGCGCGGCGGGTGCGCGCGTCGCTGCCATCAGCGCTGCTCGCGGGCGAGGTCAACGCCGTGGCTCCGCCCGACTTCGACCACGGCAACTCACCCGACGAGTGGGGGCGACTGGACCTGACCAGCTGCGAAATCCTCTTCTCCACCACGAACGGCGCGCGTGGCCTGCATGCGGCGATGGGGGGTGGACCGGTCTTCGCGGGCGCGCTGCGCAATGCCAGCGCCGTCTGCGCCACCGCGCTGGCCGCCGCTCGCCAGCTCGCCGCTGCGGCAGGACAGGGCGCCGTTGCGATCATCTGCTCTGGCCTGGGCGACCAACCCGCCCCTGATGATTCGCTCTGCGCGGGCTGGTTGATCGAGACGTTGCGTGCGGTGGCGGCGCAGGTGGGCGTGGCCGTCACGCTGGGGGCAGGGACGCGGCAAGCGCTGGAATGGCTGGACGCCAGCCGACGCACGCACGATCCAGCGGGCGATTCCCCGACGCAGCTCTGGCTCGCCAATGCGCTGACCGAGACCCCGGCGGCGCGCAATGTGCTGGAGGCGGGCCTTGGCGCGGACATCGCCTGGTGCGCCGATGTGGACGCCTCGACCGCTGTACCGATGGTCGCTGGCGAGGATATCGCACGCACGCTGCTCGTCGTCGAACGCGCGCCCGCCGACGCGCTGGATATCCCAATGCGCGAGTAGGTTGGACTAACTCTGTGGCGCGCCGCGCTCCACGGGTAGGCCCGCGACCTCCCACTCCTCCATGCCGCCGACGACATTGGCGGCGCGCGGGTAGCCGTGGCGCAGCAGGAAGTTCGTCGCCTGCGCGCTACGGAAGCCGCTGTGGCAGATGAGCAGCAGATCTTGATCGTGCGGTAGCTCGCCGTAGCGCTGCGTAAACTCGCCCAGCGGGATCAGGTGCGCGCCGGGCGCGCGCACCTCCTCATACTCCCACGGTTCACGCACGTCCACCAGCAGCGCGTCGCCTGCCGCCAGCTTTGCCTGCGCCTCACGCGCAAAGACCTCTGGCGTCTGGCGCGACTGATTGATCGGAATGCCCACTACACTCTTGCTCCTTCGCAGGGCCGCAAAGCCTCAGCGCCCTGCGCGGCCATCGTGCATCGCTCATTTCAGGATCGTCTCGCCACACGATTGTACCGCAGACGCATCTACGTCTGCGCGCCGCTGACGCCATCGTAAGTTGTGGCGAGACGCTCGCTGCGTATGGTACAATCGAGAGCGAGATGGCCTAGTCAAGTACGCCGAATTTGTGAATTGGACCAGGCCAATATGGCGCGACGCCCCACATGTTTCGTGTGAAACGCTGCGAAACGTTGGGCGCGCAGGAGAGATGAACGTGGAGACGCAGACAGGCACAGTGCGGGTAAAGCGCAACTTCCCCGAAATGCTCAAGGGCGGCGTGATCATGGATGTGGTCAACGCCGAGCAGGCCAAGATCGCCGAGGAGGCGGGCGCCTCCGCCGTGATGGCGCTGGAGCGTGTCCCGGCGGACATCCGCCGCGATGGCGGTGTCGCGCGGATGAGCGACCCCGAGCTGATCCTCAAGATCAAAGAGGCCGTGACCATTCCGGTGATGGCGAAGGCGCGCATCGGCCACTTCGTCGAGGCAGAGATC
>JAICSR010000011.1 GCA_025936795.1 Ktedonobacterales bacterium
CCCTCCGGCGGAGTGAATGATTGCACAGACGCGGTCCCTTCCCTCGGTCGGCGACGGGCGCCCCCTCCCCCAACCCCTCCCCCGCTGCGGCGGGAGAGGGGGAGTTCCAGTCCCCCCTCTCCCTCTGGGGGAGGGGGTCAGGGGGAGGGTGCGCCGCATACGGTATCTTCACGAATGCCGAAAAACACTCACTTATCGCTGCGACTCACCGGGCGCATAGCGGCTGATGATGCGCTCGATCAGCTCGGTGGTGCTGTGGCCAGGTAGGTAGGCCAGCAGCGCCAGCGCGCCGCCATAGCTTGCCACCACCCGCGCCTCTGGCAGCCGCTCCACCAGTCCGCCCAGCGCCGCCAGCGCGTCATCCGCAGGCGCCTGACCCGCCACCAGCCGCCGCAGATCGTCCGGCCCGACCAGGAAGTCGCGGGCGCGCTCGCTGGGGTCCGCCGTGGCGTAGTCGCCGCCCTTCACGTAGACGGCGGGCTGCAGCGCCGCGATGGTTTCCCCGGCGGTATCTTCGTCGAAGATGGTCACGTAGTCAACCATCGCCAGCGCGGAGAGCGTCTCCGCGCGCTCATCTTGCGGGATCAGCGGACGCGTTGGCCCCTTGAGCCGCTGCGTCGAGGCGTCGCTATTCAGGCCGACGACCAGTAGGTCGCCCAGCGCGCGGGCGCGCCAGAGGAGTTGCACATGCCCGACATGCAGCAGATCATAGACGCCATTGGTGAAGACGCAGCGCGCTCCCGCCGCCTGCTCCTCCGCGATGATCGCGGCGAGCCGCTCGCGCGGCAGGGTGATCTGTTCGAGCGCGGGATCACTTAGCTCATCTGGCTCTGATGGCGTGGATGGCGACGCCGTTGGTGGCATAGACATCTTCAATCGCTGATCTTGGCATTGACCGCCGCCGCAAGTTCGGCGGGGGTGTTGGTGGCGCAGCCCAACCGCTGCACGACCAGGCCCGCCGCCAGGTTGGCGAGCATCGCGGCGTCGCGGAAGCGGGTTGGCTGCGGCGCGCCCGCCGTCGCGGCGATGGCCAGCGTGAAGGTGGCGGCGACGGTGTCGCCCGCGCCGGTTGGGTCAGCTACCTCAGTGCGATTCGATGCGGGCAGATGGAATGGCTCGCCGTTGCGCGTGAAGAGGCTCATGCCCTGGCTGCCGCGCGTAATCAGCACCGCCTCGGCGCTGGTCATCTCCAGCAGTCGCTCGCCCGCGCGATTGAGCGATGGACCGTCGCTGATCTCCCAGCCAAGCGTCGCCTCCGCCTCAGGCTGGTTCGGCGTCAGCGCCGTCACACCCTGGAATCGCGCCAGATCACCATGCGAATCGGCCACCACGATCTTGCCCTGGCGCTCGGCCTGGGGTAGCGCCGCCAGCAGCACATCGGGATTGATCACGCCGTTCTCGTAGTCGGAGATCATCACGACATCCACCAGCGGAATCGTCTCGCGCAGGTAGGTGATGATGCCCTGCTTCGTCTCGGCCTCCAACTCGGAGGTGTCAATCTGGTCAATGCGCACAATCTGCTGCTGCACGAGCTGCGAATCGCCCGCCAGCACGCGCGTCTTGGTCGAGGTGGGGCGCCCTGGCTCGGTGAGCAGTCCCTCCATGTGGACGCCCAGCGCGCCGAGCTGCGTGCGCAGTCGCTTGCCTGAGTCATCGGCCCCGATGACGCCCGCCAGATAGACCTCTGCGCCGAGCGTGCGCGCGTTGACAGCGGGATTGAGCGCCCCGCCTGGCGCCACACTGTAGCCTTGCCGCCGCAGCACCAGCACGGGCGCCTCGCGCGAGATGCGGAACGGCGCGCCGAAGATGTATTCGTCGGCCACCATGTCGCCCAGCACCAGCGCGCGCTTGCCCGCAAATGCGTCTACGAGCGCCAGCAGTCGTTCCCGGTCAGTCATGCCCAACTCACGCCTTCATCTGCGCCTGAATGTATCACTCATGGCCTGTCATGCGATTCGCTGCGCGGTTCGTGCGCGCGAGCGTCCTCCGTAGAGTCGCGTACGGCTAGAATACCAGCATCTGGCGCGCATGTCAGCCACACGTGTGCCGCTGATGCGGTCGCCAGCAGCGCAAAACGCGGCAGCGCCAGCATGCGTCGCCAGCGCCACGGTTGCCGCGCCAGCCGGTAGAGCCATTCCAGCCCCGCCGCGCGCATCCAGCCAGGCGCACGCGGGATGTGCCCGGCGAGCAGGTCGAGCGCGCCGCCGACGCCCAGCGCGACCACCCCTGGCAGCGCGGGCAGGTTGCGCGCGATCCACAGCTCCTGTGCGGGCGCGCCGTAGGCCACCAGCGCAAGGCGCGCGCCCGATGCGCGGATACGTGCAGTCGCCTCGGCGTCATCGCGCGGATGAGGCGAGCCAGCCCAGCAGCCGACGATGCGCAGGCCAGGGGAGCGCTGGATGAGCGCCAGCGCCGCCGCCTGCGCCACGCCCGGCGCCGCCCCCAGCAGGAAGATCGGCGCGCCAGACGCGGCGGCCTGCGCTGCCAGCGTCGCCGCCAGGTCTACGCCTGTGACACGCTCAGGGATGCGCTGGCCAGCCAGCCGCAGCGCCCAGATGACGCCCACGCCGTCGGCGGTCACGAGCCGCGCCGCGCGGATGATCTGCGCCAGGCCAGCGTCGCGCTGGGCGCGCATCACCAGCTCTGGGTTCAGCGTCACCACCTGCGCGCGTTGACCCGCCGCGATCAGCGCGGCGATCCGCCGCGCCGTCGCGCCGAGCGCGAGCGCATCCACTGGCAGAGGGTGTTGGCGGGTTGGCGTGCCTGTGGGTGCGTTGGTGGGCGGCATTGTGGGGCGTCGTGCGCCAGCGACCGACGCCGCGTCTGTTCGCGCTGGCGTATGTGGCTCCTCTGCTCTGGCCGCCGCTCACTGATTGAGCAGCGGAGTAATCGCGTCCACGCGCCAGCCAGTGGCTTCGCGCACGAAGGTGAGCTTGGCGGGAACGGCAAACGCGCTGGACACGCTGCCGACGCTCGTCCCGGCGATGCCCACCTTCAGGGTCGCATTGAGCGTCGCCTGCTGATCGGCGCTATTCACGCTATAGCTCTTCAGGTCGGGCACACAGCCACTCACCGTCAGCGTCGAGCCGAACGCTCGCGCGAAGGTCGCTGCGTCGCCCTGCTCCTTTTGGTAGGGCGTGGAGAGCAGCGCATAGGCCTTCTCGTAGGCGCGCTGGCTCAGGTCATTGCACAGCGCTTGTTCGGTGTAGAGCGGCCCCAGGTCCACACCTTGCAGCGTAGATGAGAGCGCCGCCACATGCCAGCCCAGCGCATCGCGGGTCAGGGCGATCTGGCCGCTTACCGCCTGCTTGCGCGTGATCTGCGCATTGAAGATCAGCGAGCGCGGCGACCGCAGGAACGAGAGCGGCGAGAGATTCTGCGTTGGCGTGGCGGCGCACTGCGTCACTGGCCCTTCGATGGTATCGCGCGCCGTCGCGTCGGAGAGATACTGCGTCACGTCCTCTTGTCCCTGCGCGCTGGTTGAGAGCAAGCTGTATGCCGTGCGATAGTCGTCGTGTGTGAGTGCGGCGCAGTAGCTCGCCATGAGCTTGCTCGGCGCCGCCGCCAGCGACGAGGCATAGGCGTACAGGCCGCCCGCGCCCGCCAGCAGCAGAGCGATGACGAGCAGTGTCAGCCCCAGCCGCCAGGCCAGCGAGAGACCCTTGCGCTGCGGTCGCTGCGGCGTAGCCGGAGGAGTGGCGGGTGGCGCAGGTGGCGGCGCGGCCACCGTGGTTGGCGCATCGGGCGTCTGAACGGGCGCGGGCGCAGCGGGAACCGCAGGCGCCTGGCTGGCGGGCGGCGCGGCGCTGGCGTATTGCGCCGGAGCGTTGGTGGCTTCGAGGCGATGCGCAGGCGCGAAGGTCGGCGCGAAGGTCGTTGGCGCATCGGGCGCTGCGGCAGGCGGCGCATCGGACGCGGCGAGCGGGCTGGCGGGCGCGGCGCTGACACGCATCGTCGGCGTATCGCTGATGCTGGACGCTGGAGGCGCGCCCCACGGCGCGTCGGCAGCTTGCCAGGGCTGCTGCAATTGCTGCGGCTGCTGCGGATTGTAAGCGCCTGGGAATGCGTCGGGTGGCGCAGCGCCCCACTGCGTCTGCGGATCAGGCGTCATCGGCGGCTGCATAGGCTCGCCCGGCGCTGGCGGATGTGGCCCTGCGCTCTGCGGCTCCGGGTCAGCTGGCCAGAGCGGCGTTCGCTGAACATCCTGGTCTCGCTCGTCGCCCATGTCGCTTGCTCCCGCCTCGTCGCGCGGCGCTTCCAGCGACCGCTCAATCGCTCATCCGGTCTGCCAGCGCAGGCCGATAGAATTGTACCCCAAACACCTTCCACCTCTAGAGACGACCCAGCCCGGATGGGGTATCCGGCGGCGGACTGAGGAGGCCGTAGCTGGTCGGCGCTCAGGCGCGATAGGACTCGCTGGCGCCCATCGTGCTACACTCTGTTGGAACATCGTTTCGAGCGGCGGCGTGGACGATGCGAATCGCGTGGCAATCCGGACGTATTGCGGATTGGGACCTTTTGGCTGAGGGAAACCTTAGGGGACTTGCCACGTATACTATAATGACGTGGCTGATGTGGATGTGCGGTTGACGCCCCGAAAATGTGGGCAAGTTCACAAAACGCGCAAAACATCTGCTACAATCACTCTCGACAAAAATCGTCGCCGGTAAACAATCGGCTTGACTTGATACGTTCGGACGTCACAGTCGCGGCCTGGCGCCTGCTGTCGCACAGCAGCTACCACTTTCGAGCCGCCGCCTGGCGCAACATGCGCCAGACGAGACACGACACGGGTGTGACGCGCCGAGGAGGACAGTTTCGTGGATACACTTGAGCGGTCAACGCTCGCTCAGAGCGGCGCCGTCAAAGTGAACGGCAATCAGGAGAACGCGCCTGAGGCCGACGTGCTTCCTATCCCCCTGGACGAGCAGGGGCAACCGGCTGGGCGCCGCAACATTATGGTTGCGCTGACCGACACGGCGATTGACCAGGAGGCCATTGCGGTGGCCTGTAAGGCGGCTCGCAAGCATAACGGCGAGGTCTACGGGGTCTATGGCATTGTGGTGCCGTTCCGACTGGCGCTCGATGACGACATGGCGACCGAGACCGCAGCCGCCAACCACGCGCTCGACCGGGCCAAGAGCGTCGCCGACCAGATGAAGGTTCACCTGGATACGGAGATCATCCATACCCGCCACTTTGGGCAGTCGCTGATTCAGGAAGCCCTCGACCACGATTGCGCGCTGATCGTGCTAGGTGTCTCCTACCAGATCGGCGTCAATGGCCAGTTCTCGCTGAGTGAGACAGCGGACTACGTCCTGCGCAACGCTCCCAGCCGCATCTGGCTGGTGCGTGGCCCCTGCCCGCAGATCATGAATCGGCCTGCTCAGCAGGCGCAGCAGACCACCAGCGAGCTGAGCCGCGTCTAGCTCGCCGCTCGCTCAACGCAGGGCCGCTCCCATACATGGGAGCGGCCCTATTTTGTTGGTGGCGTAGGGCCGCGTGCCCTCGTCATGCTTTCGTCTCCGCATCTGCGCTGATTGACAAGCGAGAGGTGCAGGTGTTAGGCTCGCGGGGCGCCGACGATGGCTGGCTGATGTCTGCGGCTCGGCGCCTGGCGCGATGAACCGGATGACCCGTGCGATGCAATCGCCATCGAGAATTGAGCGCGCGATGACCATGACGACCTATTCAGCCCCCGATCTCAACGTCTACTTTCAGTCAAAGCGAGCAGGTCTGGATGCCGAGCTGACGCCCCGTCTCGTGGAGTTCATCGCGGCGACCGAGACCTCGCTGGACTGCGCGATCTACGACCTACGCCACCCGCAGATTCTGGCCGCGCTGGCTCAGCTTGCCAGCCGACCGCATGTGCGGCTGCGTATCGCCTTCGATGGGAGTGGCGAGCGCGCGGGTGGCGCATCGGGCGACCCCAAGCCCAGTGGCACAGCGCAGGCGCTCGATCAGGCGGGCCTGCGTGGACACGCCACCGCCATCCACGAGCATGGTCGCCATCTGATGCACGATAAGTTTCTGGTGCGCGATGGGCAGGCCGTCTGGGTCGGCTCAGCGAATTTCACGGTTGGTGGGCTGGAGCTGCAGGATAACAACTGCCTGGAGATCACCTCGCCTGCGCTGGCGGCGACCTACACGGCCACCTTCGAGGAGCTGATTAGCCCGGACCACGAGCGTCTCGAACATGCCGCCCATCCCGGCGAACGACATGCCGCCCAGCGGGCGCCCGCGTCTGCGGCGGTCGCGGTGGATGGCGCGCACCTCACGCCCTACTTCGCGCCAGCCGCGGGCGAGGGCATCGAGCAGGCGTTGGTCGCGGCGATTCGCCAGGCCAGGCGCATTCGCGTGCTGGCCTTCCTCATCAGCGACCCCGGCGTGCTTGAGGCGCTCGCGCCGTTCGCCGCGAACCATCGCTTCGACATTCGCGGCGTCTACGATCCGCATGGCATGCAGGATGTGACGCGCGCCAGCCATCCGGGTGGCCATCAAGAGCATGCGGGCCGCACAGGCAAGCCTGAGCATGCAACGCAAAGCGATGCGCGCTTCTGGTTTCTCCACGATCCGCGCTTCGTTGCGGCCCCCTCGCATGGCTTCTCGGTGGGTCGTGAGCAGGACTTCATGCACAACAAGGTGATCGTAATTGATGATCGCCTGGTGTTCACGGGGAGCTACAACTTCTCGGAGAATGCCGAGGAGAACGACGAGACACTGCTCGCCATCGAGTCGCCCGCGCTGGCGTCCGCCTACACCGCCTACTTCGATGCGCTGGCAAGCGCCTACGCCCATACGGCGGGGAGGGAGCCAGTGACGGTCGGCGTGGCGGCTGGGGCAGCGCACGCGGCACTGCATGGCGCGGCTGCGGCGAGCGCACACACGCAGGACGATGATCTGGTGGCGCAGCTTCGCCGGGAGCATGAGCGCTCCGGGCAGGCGGCAAAGCCCGCGCGTGGCCAGCGCGCCGCTGGCGGCTCGGCTGGCGGCTCGGCTGGCGGCGCGAAGCGCAGCCGATCGGGGCTGGATGTGGCGATTGCCCTGGTGCTCATCCTGGTGGTGTTGACGGCGCTGGCGCTCATCGCCTACGGCGCGCTCATTCTGCATGGCGCCTCATTGCTGCACTGAGGCGCCGCGCTGGCGGTTAATGCAGAGTAACCAATTGGCACGGATACCCGGAGGACATGCGCCGAGTCCTGTCGACTCCGGCGTGGTCGTTGGCGTTGCCAGACCTCACCCCCAGCCCCACTCCGACGAGGAGAGGGGCAGGGGGTGAGGTCGCGCCGGGCCGCATCAAGGAACTATGCCTTGCGAGGCCGCAAGCTGAAGGCTACCAGAGCCACGCCAACGACCGCGACGACTGCGCCAATCACCGCAAAGATGATCTGGCCACTCATCCCACTCCCGCCGAGGATGTTGAGGCCCTGTAGCAACCACACAATGCCAATCAGCACTGCCAGCACGCCAATGATTCGTCCAACCCAGCGCATGGGGCGCTCCTCATTCGAATTCCAGGTTGTCTGAGACGCAGGCACAGCGCCGCGTTAGCTCAGGAACAGCCGCACTGTGTAGTACGCGGCGAGGATACAGTCTCACGCCAACGACGCATTGGCCGCGCTCATCCCTCGCTGAGACCGTGTAGCTCATGCTTGGGGTCGCGCTCCATCAGGCTCGACACCGCCTGGCGCACAGGCTTGCCCTCGAAGAGCACCCGCGCAATCTGCTCGGTGATCGGCAACTCGACGCCGAGGTTGGCGGCCAGCTCCAGCGCGGCGCGTGTGGTGCTGACCCCCTCCGTCACCGTCTTGCGCTCGGCTAGCGCCTGCTCCAGCGATTTACCTGCCGCCAGTTCCAGCCCCAGCGTCCGGTTGCGCGAGAGTGGGCTGGCGCAGGTGGCGATCAGGTCGCCCAGCCCCGCCAGCCCCGCCAGTGTCAGCGGGTTGGCGCCAGCGGCCAGCGCCAGCCGCGACATCTCCGCCAGGCCGCGTGTCATGAAGGTCGCCTTGGCGTTGTCGCCATAGCCCAGGCCGTCGTTGACGCCCACCCCCAGTGCGATGATGTTCTTCAGCGCGCCGCCTAGCTCGACCCCCACGACATCGTCGCTCGTGTAGACGCGAAAGGTGGGTGTGGAGAGCGCCAGGCGCACGCGGTCGGCGGCTAGGGGGTCGGCGGAGGCGACGACTGAGCCGGTTGGTAGCCCCTGCGCCACCTCGCGGGCGAGGTTTGGCCCGCTGAGCGCACAGATGCGCGCCGTCGCGGGGAGTTCCTGCGTGAGCATCTGGGTCATGCGCAGGTGCGAGCCAAGCTCCAGCCCCTTGCTGCAACTGACGACGATGGCCCCCGGAAAGAGCAGCGGCGCCAGCAGTCGCGCATGCTCGCGCATCCGCTGCGAGGGCGTCACCAGCAAGATCACCTCACGCCCGCGCACGGCGTCGGCGAGGTCGGCGGTGACGCGCAGACGCGGCGGCAGGTGGAAGCCGGGCAGGTAGGCGCGATTCTCGCGCTCGCGCTCGATCTCTGCGGCGCGCTCAGGGCGATGCTCCCAGAGGACCACCTCTGCGCTGGGCGCCTCGGTCTGTGGCCCCTGCCCCACCAGCCGCGCCAGTGTCGTTCCCCAAGCGCCTGTGCCAACAACCGCCACACCTGTCATCGCTGCTCACCCTTTGCTTCCAGGGACGACTCCAATTCGACGCTGCGGATTCCATTGTAGCAGGCTACATCCCAGGCGCACAGAGCAAGCGATAAGCTGGCGGGCGCGGCTACGCAAGTGGCGTGATCTTCTCGTAGTTGGTATAGTCGCCCACCACACGAAAGCCCACGCGGCGGTAGAGTTTGTGCGCATTGGTCAAACTCTGCCCGTCTACGTTGAGTCGCACGATGCCAACGCCCTGTTGGTAGAATGCGATGGCGACGGAACGAGTGAGCGCTGCGCCCAGGCTGCGGCGTCGCCACGGTCGGCGCACGAAGAGGTGATGAATCCACCCAACACCGTTGATGACTTCGCCCAGCGCCGCGCCTGCAACCTCGCCGCCATCCCAGGCGATGAGCCAGAGTGCGGGATCGGCGGCCGTCTCACTCTGGGTCAGCCGACGACTCCATTGCTCAAAGGTGCGCGCTGCGTGGCCGCGCTGGTCCTGAAAGGCCTCTTCGTCGGCGCGATACACGTCCGTTGCGTCTTGACCAGCGTTGAAGGGACGAATCTCAATGTCACCGATAACGTCAGGGTCCATCGGCGGCGTGGACAGCGCCAGTTCCATCTCCTCATAGGTTGAGGTCACAACAAATCCAGACTGGAGAAGCGCCTGCTGCGCCGCCGGGTGTGCAGACGTCGCTTGCGCGAAGAGCGTGACGCTGCGGTCGCCCGCTGCTTGACCTAGCGCACAGGCCCGCCGCTCAGCCCTGGCGAGCAATTCCCGTTCAACTCCTTTCTCGCGCTGATTCGGAGCCACCCAGAGCCGCACCACGAACTCCTGATCTACACGAACCAACATAGCGGAGGCGCAGAGACTGCCATCTGTGGCAATGGCGACCCATACCTGGGTGGCAAGCTGCGGCCCCAGCGCTTCCCACTCGGCGGTGAGCCGTTCGGCTGTTGTGTATGCGGCGCCGCTGTCGGCGAGTTCCAGCGCCTGTCGCAGATGCAGGACATCGTGCAGATCAGATGGCACGGCAGGGCGAATCGCCAGGCGCTGAGGGAAGCCAGCGGTTGAGTTCATCGGCTGATCTCTCCTGCCTGTGGCTTCTCGGCCACGACCCAGAGGAAGGCGACCGGCGCTCCATCCTCGTCGGCGGTCTCCTCGCGGGCGCTGAGGATGCGCAAGCCGCTCTGCTCCACCAGCCTGCGGTTGGTCGCGGCATCCCAATGGCTGAAGAACATCGGCGCGCCAAGCCAGTCTTCCTCCACATCGCCCGGCGAATCGCGCACGCCCATCGTCGCCACCAGCACGCCGCCAGGGCGCAGCCAGCTTGCGATGCGCTCCAGCAGCGCGGCGTGTTCCTCGCGTGGCACATGGATCAGCGAGAAGAAGGCCGCCACGCCATCGAATGTCTGTGGTGGAAGGTCGAGGCTGGCCATGTCGGCATGCAGGAAGGCTGCGTTGGGGACATCTCTGCGCGCGAGTTCAAGTTGGCGCGCAGAGATGTCTACGCCCGTGACGTTGAAGCGCTCGGCGAGCAGCCGTGTGGTAGGCGTCCCCTGGCCGCAGCCAAGCTCCAACACGGCGGCGCCGCGTGGCAGCCGGTCGAGCAGTTCATGCGTGTAGCGCAGGCGCTCATCCTGGCGAATGCCAGCCGACCACGCCCGGTGGCGCTCGGCCACGCGGTCGTAGCCCTGCTCCACGACGCGCTTGGCTGCGAGCGGGTCCAACGGACGTGTGGGGGTGTCGCCGGGGTCAGAGGGCGCGCTCTGGCCCGTGTCGTCTACTTTGCCCATCGGAGTTGCGGCGCCACGCGCTGCCCGACCGCCGCGATGAACGCCTGCTGATTGCGCCCGACATTGTGCAGGTAGACCTCATCGAAGCCGAGGTCAATGAAGTGCTGGATGTGCGCGGCGAGCGCGTCCAGATCGGGCGAGATGAAGACGCGGCCCGTGTAGTGCTCTGGGCGCACCAGCCTGGCCATCGCCTCGAAGTCTTCGGGATTGCGGATGTCGGCCTTGGGGAAATTCATGCCGCCGTTGGGCCACTCGCGCACGGCCTGCTCGGTCGCCGTCTCGACACTCTCGGCCCACGAGACATGGAGCTGCATGATGCGCGGCATCGTCGCCGGATCTTTGCCCGCCTCACGCGCGCCCTTCTCGAAGCGTCCCATCAGCATGCGAATCTTCTCGTCGGCTGCGCCCACCGTGATGATGCCATCGGCCATGCGTCCGGTGCGCTCGCTCATCACTGGGCCAGAGGTGGCGATATAGATCGGCGGCGGCGCGCTGGGCAGCGTGTAGAGTTTGGCGCTCTCCAGCGTGACATACTCGCCGCGATATTTCACGACCTTGCCAGAGAAGAGCTGGCGAATCACCTCGACTGATTCACCCAGCAGATTGAGCCGCGCAGGCGCCTCTGGCCAGTATTTGCCAACGATGTGTTCGTTGAGCGCCTCGCCTGCGCCGATGCCCAGCCAGAAGCGACCGGGGAACATGCTGGCGAGGGTAGCCGAGGCCTGCGCCAGGATCGCGGGATGGTAGCGATAGCCAGGCGCCGTGACGCCGGGGCCGAAGCGCACGCGCTGCGTGGCGACGCCGAGCGCGCCCATCCACGCCCAGACGAAGCCCGCCTGCCCCTGTGAGGGTGTCCACGGATGGAAGTGGTCGGAGGCCATGATCGAGCCGAAGCCCGCATCCTCCGCCTGGCGCGAGAAGGTCAGCAGTTCCGTCGGGGAGAACTGCTCAAACATCGCGGCGTATCCCAGCGTTCCCAAGATGGTCTCTCCTCTAGCGATCTGACGGATGCGCCCTCACCCCTGGCCCCTCTCCCAGCGGGCAAGGGAGCCTCCGGAAAGCCCCTCTCCCGCCGCAGCGGGGGAGGGGTTGGGGAGGGGGCAGCCAGCGTCAACACTCCAAGCAGACGTGTCACTATTTCTTCTTCAGGCGGGCAAGCTGAGCCTTGAGTTCAGCCACCTGCGGCAGACCAGGGCGCAGCTTGTCGAGAATCTCGATCTCACGAGTGGCCTCGCGCGTCCGCTCCAGCGCGACATAGCATGCCGCCAGCGCCAGCCGATATTGCAGCGACCCCGGCTCGAGCTGGCTCGCCATCTCCAGCAGCGGGCGCGCCTTGTCATACTCGCGGCGCGACATGAAGAGCGTGCCAAGGGTGTAGTGCGCCAGATCGTCGCCGGGTTCGCGGCGAACGGCCTCCTCGAAGGCGATGATGGCGTCGTCGTGCAGGTGGAGCGCCTCGTAAATGGCGCCCATGCGCGTGAAGAGCCGTGGCACGCCAGGGTCGAGACGTGCGGCGTCGCGCAGCGTCTGCAGGGCCTCGCGCATGATCGGCTCGCGCGCCTGCTCGTCGAGTGGGGCGGGCGCGTCGAGGTTATCATCGGTCGCCTGGCCCATCAGCGTCTCGGCAAGGTCCACATAGAGCGTGGCGATGGAGCCGTCCATCGCGATGCCCTCGCGCAGCCGTTGCGCCGCCTGATTGTAGTGGCCCTGGCGCGCGAGTAGCTCGCCCAGCCCTTGCAGGCGTTGCGGCGTCGGCGCCTCCTCGCAGACGGCGGTGAGGGTCGCGGTGGCGCGGCCCAGCCAGGTGGCCGCCATCTCCTGCTGGCCAAGCTGCGCGCTCTGCTCGGCGAAGAGATACTGCTCGACACCCAGCTCGAAGCGTACCTCCATGTCGTCACCATAGCGGCCCACCATGCGCTCCAGAATCGCGGCGGCGCGCTCGTGTGCGCTGAGCGCGCGAGCGTCGTTCAGCGCGTTGCGGCTCAGGCTCTCATCCAGTGGCAGCCGTGCGACCAGCGCGTCGCTGTAGTGCAGTGCGGCGGTCAGATCGCCAGTCACGGCGCGCAAGATCTCGTTGGTCTGGGCAGGGTCGGGATTCTGCGCCGCGTTCTGCGCGCTCTGCGCAAGCTGCTCGGCGTGCTGACGCGCTTCGTCTACGCGCTTGGTCAGCTCCTCGACCGGCAAGCCTTGCGCCTGCGCGCCCTCGTCGCGCTGTTTGGCGATCAGCCACAGATTCGTCGCGATGTCGCGCTGCAAGCTGTAGCCAGTCCAGAACCAGTGGCGTCCAGAGGACTTGCTGATGAGCGTTCCCATCGCCAGCTCATCGAGCTGGCCACCGAGCGGGCTTTCGGTCAGGGTCAGCGACCAGAACGCCTCCAGGTCACGCTTGACGCCTGCGTCGAGGCGGCCAGGCGCGGCGCTGGGGGTCCATAGGACACTGGCGCGCTGCTCCTGCTCGCGGATCAGCGCAAGCCGTAGCGCCGCCGGATGCGCCTCGTCGGCCCACTGGCGCCGCTGCGCGATGTATTCAGCGCGGCTCTGGCGCTGGCGCGCGGGGTGGTCGTCAGTCAGCAGATCGTAGGCCAGGCCATAGTCGCCAAAGCTCCAGGCGCCGAGCCAGTTGGCCACCGTTTCGTCTGGGCCGAGGTTGAAGTCGCAGAGCGGGCGGTCGCCCTCGCGCGCGAAACGCGCCTCCTCGCGACGCAGGTCCTCGCGCAACTCGTCATCGGTTGGCTCAGCGAGCAGGCGCTCCTCGATCTGTGAGCGGTAGCGCGCAAAGTCGCCGCCCGGCTCGGAGCCGCGCCAGGTGTTGACATCGAGCGCCTGGGCGACAAGGCCGCGCGCTTGCGCCCAGCCGAGCTTGATGGGCGGCGGCAGGTCTTTGCCGTGCAGTGGCTCGATCAACTGCCGCTGCATCTCGCGTCGCGGCATCGTGTCGCTGATCTCGAACTCGCGCACACCCGCCTGCCAGTAGTCGAGCAGGAAGAGGTACGCGCGTAGCAGGTCGGGGTCGGCGCCTTCACGCCAGAGGACCAGCAGATTGAGCTCGCCCGACTCGCGCGAATGGGTGGCCCAGGCCTCGGCGAAGACGGGTTTGCGTGGCGCATGTGGCGTGGGCGCGGCAGCGGTGGCAGGCGTGGGGGCCTCGGCTGCGGGCGCCGCCGTAGCGCTGGCAATCGTCAGAGTGGGCGGCGCCCCGGCTGAACGCAAGCGCACCCCCGCCCGTCGCGCCTCGCGTGCGACCTCGTGGCGGGGGTCTAGCTCGCCCAGCGCCAGGGCGACATCCGCCGCCGCCCCAGCCTCGGCGCCGCGCACATGGCCCAGCCGCTCGGCATAGGCTTGCGCGACCGAGTCATCCACTGCCGCCGCGCCCACCGCGTGCTCCAGGCGCGCTGTCTGCGCGGCGCGGTTGGCGCTGGCGTCGTGGAGCGCCTGAGCGAGCGCGCTGGTCTGCCCCAGCAGTGTCTCCACCTGAGTGCGCTGGGTCTGTGTGAGGTCACTGGATGCGCCGCGTCCCTGTTGTCCCTGCCGGTCGCCACCAGCCATAGCGATTACGCTCCTTCAGCGGGGTCACACCCGTCGCTGCTCTATCTCTCCATGCCTCCACACAAAAGCGGCGACGACGCAGGTGTCGTCGCCTCGGCTCCTGGTGGAATGCGCTTCGAGAGTCCTGTGGGATTGTAGCACGCGCGGGGGCCACAACGGCGAGCGCAGGCAGGCAGGCGGGCGCCAGCCAATCACGACGCGAACATCAGACGATCCAGCCCGCGAACCAGCCCGGTCGTTCGCATGACTTCGCGTATCGCGAGCAGCGTGCCGGCGACATAGGGGGCGGCGCCGCTCCCCGAATCATGCCGGATGGTCAGGCGCTCATCGGGTAGGCCAAAGAGCGCCTCGAAGGAGATGGTGTAGCCGGGCAGGCGGACGCTGTGCACCTGCGCGCCCTCGATGGTTGCGCCGCGCGCCGCCGGAGCGCCAAAGGTCTGCGCGAGGGGAACCGCGATCTGCGGCCTGGCGACGTGCGCTAGCTCCTCGGCCAGTTCGCGCACCGTGCCGCTTGGCGCATCGCTCTTGCGGTCGCTGGCGTAGTCAATCAGTTCCCAGGATGACGTATAGCGCGCCGCAATCAGCGCGAAATGCTTCGCCAGGGCGGCGGTGATCGAGAAGTTGCCCGCCGCAATGACGCCCAGACCTTGCTGTGTGGCGACCTGGTTGATCTCGTCATAGTCGGCGGCCGTCAGCCCGGAGGAGCCGATGACCACTCGCACTCCGCTGGCCAGCGCGGCGAGCGTATGCGCTTTGACGGTATCGTGGCGGGTGTATTCGATCAGGACATCGGTCGGGGCCTGGAGCGCGCCGTCCACGGACCCTGCGATGCGAACACCTGCCGGAGCCAGCCCCAACGCCTCGCCGATGTCGCTCTCCACCTGTTTGCGTGCGACGGCGCCTGTGAGTGTAAAGTCGTCGGACGCCAGTATCTGGCGTGTGACTGCCGCGCCCGCCCAGCCTGTCGCCCCCGCGACACAGACACGAATCGCCATACAGATTGTACTCCCTCATCGCCACGCCCAGAGCCAACTCAGCCCAGGCTCAGTCCCAGTCTGGCGGCTCAGGCGCCTGCATCGGCGCTGACGTAGGCCAGGAACTCACCGAGCGCATTCGCTGAGGCGCGTGGGTCGCTGGCTGGGCGCCGCTGGGCGAGGCTGAGCGCAGCGTCGAGCGACTCCCGCGCGCGGTCAATCTGCTCGCGCAGCGCATCATGCGCGCGGGCGCGAGCTCCGGAGCGTTCGAGGATGTCGAGCGCCTGGCCGATCTGTTCGTCGCTGGCGGGGCCGCGCTTGAAGTAGATGCGGGTCAGCGCGGCGCGGTCGCGCTGGTCGGCGTGTTCGAGCGCGTGGATCACGGGTAGGCTCATCTTCTTGCGGCGCACGTCGCCCGCCGCCGACTTGCCCAACTCCTGCGCCTGCCAGATGCCCAGCAGATCATCGCGAATCTGGAAGGCCAGCCCCAGCGCCAGCCCGAAGGCGCCGAGCCGCTCGCCCAACTGCTCATCAGCAGGCGCGCCGATGCGCCCGCCCAGCTCGGTCGCGCAGCGCATCAGCGCGGCGGTCTTGCGCGCGATCATGTCGAGATACATCGCCACGGTGACATCGCGGCGCGCCTCGAAGCTCATATCGAGATGCTGGCCCTCGCAGAGTTCGAGGCAGACGGCGTCCAGCCGCTCGGCGAGGCGCAGAGTGAGCGCAGGGTCCACGCCGCGCCGCACTAGCCCCAGCAGTTGCATGCGCGCCAGCGCAAAGAGCGCGTCGCCAGTGTTGATGGCCTGCGCCTGGCCCCAGAGACGCCAGAGTGTAGGCCGATGGTGGCGCTCCTCGTCGCCATCTTCGATGTCATCGTGGATCAGCGAGAAGTTGTGGACCAGCTCGACGCTGACGGCGGCGGGCAACGCGCGTGTGACCGCTTCGGAGCCGCCCGCCAGCTCGGCGGCAAGCAGGGTGAGTGTCGGGCGCAGCAGCTTGCCGCGATGCCCCTGGCTGGGAGTGAAGCTGGCGTCGCGCCAGCCCAGATGATAGTCCATCTGGCCGTAGAGTGATGCGCGCAGTTCCTCGGTCGCTGCCTCGCGGGTAGTCACGCGCGCAGCGGTGGCGAGCGCCTCTTGCATGCCCTGCTCGATCAGCGCACGATAGCGGTCGAGCACGGCGGCGATATCGGTGGATTGCAGGGCGTTCTTGCCGAGGGTCACGAATCTCTCTCCTCACACGGCTTCTCTGGCTAAAAGGACAACACGACGCGGACGCGAATCGAACCGGTGGCAGACGAAGTGTCGTGCGCGTGCGGGCGCCGTCAGCCGAGCGCGAGGCGCGCGACGATGAACGCCATCGCCAGCACGACAATCAGGCCAGCCGCCCACCAACCCGCGCCGATCAGGCCGCCGAAGATGCGCAGCCGGGCGCAGGTGGGACAGTAGCGCTTGGTGACGTGGTAGCGATGGCTGCGCACGCCATCGCGCCGGATGGCGATGTCCTCATGCTGATGGGCAGTGTGCTTGTCGTTGCAGATATAGCGATGGCAGCCCGCGCACGTATGAGCATCAATATAGTGCGCGAAGACGGCTGTTGACCACTGCTGCGGCTTGACGGGATCGCCACAGATGTAGCAATTCATCAGCGTCGCACGCTCGACACCGCGTGTCGCGCAGGGCTGGTGCGCTTCGAGCGGAAAATGATCGAGGCAGAGGCTGCGATGGCAGGTGGGGCATTTCCCGGCGGACTGGATGCCGCATTCCGCGCATGAGGGAATCGGGTAGACGTCAGCCTGTGCCATACATCGTCACTCCTTCGCCATCCTGGGGGTCGCTCGCCGAGTATAACAAGCGCGCCATGAGCGGTCAATCCGCCTGTGCCGAGCGACCTCACCCCCTGACCCCCTCTCCCGCGAGGCGAGGGGGAAACGGAGCTTGCTCCCCTCTCCCCGTGGGAGAGGGGCTGGGGGTGAGGTCGCGCGCCTCCCTGCCGCTGGATGTGCTACAGTGCCAGCGTTGCGTCGGAACGATGTCGCATGCTCGTGTCCTGCTCGTCTCCTGGCGCCCGTCTCAGCAAGGAGCACGCCAGATGTCTACTTCTCCCGCCGCGTCGGCCCGGCCTGCGGTGGTTCTGCTCTCCGGCGGACTCGATTCGTCCACGGCGCTCGCGCTCGCCGTCGAGCAGGGATTCACCCCGCATGCCATCTCGTTTCGCTACGGGCAGCGCCACAGCCGCGAGCTGGCGGCGGCGCAGGCGGTGGGCCGCCACTTTGGCGTGCGCGACCATCGCGTGATAGACATTGACCTGCGCGCGTTCGGCGGCAGCGCGCTGACTTCAGATGAGCTTGCGGTGCCGCATGAGCGCTCGACCGATGCGATTGGCCACGGCATCCCCGTCACCTACGTTCCCGCGCGCAACCTGATCTTCCTCTCGCTCGCCACCGCCTTCGCAGAGGTGATCGGCGCGGACGATGTCTTCCTGGGCATAAATAGTCTCGATTACTCGGGCTATCCCGATTGCCGCCCGGAGTTCCTCGACGCCTTCCAGCGGACGGCGAATCTGGCGACGAAAGCGGGAACCGAGGACAGGCGCACGCTACGCTATCATGCGCCGCTAATCGCGCTGGGCAAGGCCGAGATCGTGCGCGAGGGGACGCGACTGGGTGTGCCGTGGGAGCTGACGTGGAGCTGCTACGAGGGCGACGAGGTGGCCTGCGGAACCTGCGATAGCTGCCTGCTGCGGCTCAAGGGCTTCGCCGACGCCGGGCTGAGCGATCCGCTGCCCTATCGGGGGCGGTAGTATCGGCTGGCGGTTGAAACCGCGCCTGGATGGCGGTAAACCGCCGCGAAACCCGCCTGCGCGGGTTCGGCTCCGGAATCTAGTCCGCGCAGGCGGACTTCGCGGCCCGCAGGCCATCCAGGCGCGAATTCATTCGCCAGCGCGCGGTCACAAGGCCGCGAGCGAGTAGTAGTTGGAGGGAAGCAGAGCAATGGCGCAGGGAACCTTTGGCACGGCGATCAACTGCATTGATGGGCGTGCGCAGGAGCCGGTGGCCGCGTGGGTCAGGGACAACGCGCAGGTGGACTACGTAGATACCGTGACTATACCGGGCGCTGACTATGCGCTGACCCACATGACGCCGGACCGCATGGCGCAGATGCGCGACATGGTGGCGGTCTCGGTCAACGCGCATGGCTCGCAGATCATCGCTATCGCGGGCCACTTCGGCTGCGCCGCCTTCGACGCCGACCGCGCGCAGCATGAGGCCGCCATCCGCAGCGCCGTGAGCGTAGTGAAGGGCTGGGGGCTGCCAGTGCGCGTCGTGGGCCTGTGGGTCAACGAGCAGTGGCAGATCGAGCCGGTCGAGTAGGCGGCTGGCGGCCCCTTCCCGACTCCCCTCTCCCGCGACGCGGGGGAGGGGCTGGGGGAGGGGGGAAACCTCGGCGCCTACGGATAGATGCCGCGCACGTCGGTGGATTCGGCGATGCGCTGGATGGCGAGCATCTGCGCCGCTGTGCGCAGGTCCACGTCGCGGTCGTGCGCCATGCGCTGCACTGCCACGTAGGCGAGGTCGAGCACACGGTCAAGCTGATGGTCAATCTCCTGCTCATCCCAGAAGAAGCTTTGTAGGTCTTGCACCCACTCGAAGTAACTGACCGCCACGCCGCCTGCGTTCGCCAGGATGTCTGGCACGATGCGCACGCCCCGCGCGCGTAGCAGCGCATCGGCCTCCGGCGTCGTCGGGCCGTTGGCCGCCTCCACGATCAGCCGCGCCTGCACGCGGTCAGCGTTGGCGCGCGTAAGCTGATTCTCGGTCGCTGCGGGAATCAGCACATCGCAGGCGACCGCCAGCGTCTCACCGACGCCCAGCGCCTGCGCCCCTGGGAAGCCAACTACCTTGCCCGTCTCGCGCTTGTGGCGATGCAGCGCCGGGATGTCCAGCCCATCGGCATGGTAGACGCCGCCGCTGCGGTCGCTGACCGCCACGACCCGCGCGCCGTGCGCATGCAGATACTCCGCCGTGTTGCCGCCGACCGCGCCGAATCCCTGGATGGCGACCGAGGCGTCCTTGAGCGGAATGGTGGCGTCGTGCGCCGCGCGCTGTAGCACCAGCATCACGCTCTTGGCCGCCGCCTCATTGCGCCCCTCGCTGCCCCCGATGACCAGCGGCTTGCCCGTGACAACGGCCGGCACGGAATACCCCTGATGCATCGAATAGGTATCCATGATCCAGGCCATCACCTGTGCGTCCGTGTTGATGTCGGGGCCAGGGATGTCGCTATTCGGCCCAATCAGCAGCGAAATTTCGGTGGCGTAGCGGCGCGTCATGCGCTCCAGTTCGTGCGGGCTGAGCGTGCGCGGATTGACGGTCACGCCGCCATTCGCGCCACCGAACGGGATATTGACGACCGCGCACTTCCAGGTCATCCACATCGCTAGCGCGCGCATCTCGTCCAGCGTCACCGCCTCATCGTAGCGGACGCCGCCCTTGGCCGGGCCGCGCGTGATGTTGTGCTGCACGCGATAGCCGGTGAACATGCGCACCGCGCCGCTATCCAGCCGCACCGGGAAGTTGACGGTCAGCTCACGCTCTGGCTGGCGGAGCGTCCCGCGCACATTCGGGCTGATGTTCAGACGATCCGCTGCCGCCTCGAACTGCGCCAGGGCCGTCGCCCAGAGATTGGGGCGTTCCTCGCCTGCTTGACCCGCTAGATCATCGCCCATGGCCGCTGCCTCCTCGCATCCACGCCGCGCCCCCTCCCCCAGCCCCTCCCCCGCTGAAGCGGGAGAGGGGAGTGCGGAGTAAGCTTTTTCGCTGACTGGTCTCAGGCCTGGCTGAGCTTGCTCTGGAGCAGCGGCGTCACGACATCGGGGCGCGCGCGTCCCTTCGTGCGCTTCATCACCTGCCCCATCAAGAACTGCACCGCCGAGGACTTGCCCGCGCGGAAGTCATCCACTGCCTTCGGGTTCTCAGCGATCACCGCGTCTACGATGGACTCAAGCTCGCCGGTGTCACTGAGTTGCGAGATGCCCTCAGCCGCGACCACCGCGCTCGGCGCCGCGCCGCTGGCGAAGGCTTTCTCCAGCACATCTTTGGCTTGCTTGCCACTGATGGTACCCGCGTCCATCAGATCGAGCAACTCGGCGAGGCCAGCGGGCGTGATCGTGCTGACGCTGATGTCGAGGCTGGCGGTGTTGAGCAGGCGGCGCAGATCGCCGAGCGTCCAGTTGGCGACGGCCTTGGCGCGCGCATGCGTATCGCTCGCCTTGCCCGCCTTCACCGCCGCCTCGAAGTAGTCGGCCATCGCGCGCTCAGCCGTCAGTTGCTCGGCATCGTAGGTCGAGAGGCCATAGTCGCGCTCGAAGCGCTCGCGCGCCGCATCGGGCAACTCGGGCAGTTGCGCTTGCAGCCGCGCCACCCATTCGCGGCTCACCACCAGCGGCGGCAGGTCTGGCTCCGGGAAGTAGCGGTAATCGTCGGAGTTCTCCTTGACGCGCTGCAAGACGGTAATGCCCCGATCTTCGATCCAGCCGCGTGTGGACTGCACGATGCGCCGCCCCGCCTTCAGCTCCTCGATCTGCCGCTGCGCCTCGTAGGTCAGCGCGCGCTCGACTGCGCGGAACGAGTTCATGTTCTTGATCTCGGTCTTGACGCCAAACTCCGCCTGGCCGCGTGGGCGCACGGAGACGTTCGCGTCGCAGCGCAGCGCGGCCTCCTCCATCTTGCCGGAACTGACGCCGAGATAGACCAGAATCGAGCGCAGCTTCTCCATATAGAGCCGCGCCTCTTCGGGGCTGCGCATGTCTGGCTCGCTGACGATCTCCATCAGCGGCGTCCCGGCGCGGTTGAGGTCCACCAGGCTGTATCGGTCGCCGCCTCCGTCGAGGTGGGCGAGGCGGCCCGTGTCTTCCTCCAGATGCACCCGCGTGATGCCGATGCGCTTCTCCGCGCCGTTCAGATGAATCGTGAGGTAGCCATCGTGGCTGAGCGGACGGTCATATTGCGAGATTTGATAGCCCTTTGGCAGATCGGGATAGAAGTAGTTCTTGCGGTCGAACTTCGAGAAGTCGGGAATCTCGCAGTGCAGTGCGAGCGCCGTCATGATCATGAAGTCTACCGCCTGCTCGTTGATGACGGGCAGCACGCCGGGGAAGCCCATGCAGATCGGGCAGCAGTGCGTATTGGGCGCCGCGTTGGCGTAGTCCGCCGGGCAGCGGCAGAACATCTTGCTCGCCGTCAGCAGTTGCGAATGGACCTCCAGCCCAATCACAAGCTCGTAGTCGGTTGCGGCGGTGGCTTCGGCGGTGGTCATGATGTGGTCTCACCCTCTCAACTCAGATTGCTCGCTCCGCGCGGCTAGCGGGCGTGGGCGCGCATGAAGCGGCCCATGCGCTCGATGGCCTGCTCGATCTTGTCCTGCGCCGCGCAATAGGTGCAGCGCACGAAGCCCTCGCCCGCCGCGCCGAACGCTGCGCCCGGCACCACGGCCACCTGCTCCTCGCGCAGCAACCGCTCGGCGAACTCATCAGAGGTCAGGTCGGTGGCGGCGATGGACGGGAAGACGTAGAAGGCGCCACGCGGCGCGTAGCTGGTCAGGCCGATGCTGTTGAAGCCTGCCACCATCAGCGTGCGCCGCGCGTCGTAGCTCGCCACCATCGCCTGCACGTCGTCCTCGCCATGCAGAATCGCCTCCAGCGCGGCGGCCTGGCTCATCGTGGCGGCGCACATGATGGCGTACTGATGCACCTTGAGGATCGCTTCGAGCAGATGCTGCGGCGCGCAGACATAGCCGACCCGCCAGCCCGTCATGGCGTAGGCCTTCGAGAAGCCATCCACCAGCACGACGCGCTCGCGCATGTCCGGCAGCGCGGCGATGCAGACATGCTCCTCGCCATAGACCAGTCGGCTATAGACCTCATCGCTGATGATCAGCAGGTCGTGCGCCTGGGCCAGCGCGGCGATTTTCTCCAACTCGGCCCGCGCGATGACAGCGCCCGTCGGATTGTTGGGATTGCCCAGCAGAATCACCTTGGAGCGCGGGGTTAGCGTCGCCTCGATGGCCGCCGCCTTGATCTCGAACTCGTCCTCGACGCGCGTGGCGACCGGGACGACAACCCCACCTGCCAGCGTCACATCGGCCTCGTAGGCGACGTAGCCTGGATCGGGAACGAGCACCTCATCGCCAGGGTCAATCACGGCGCGCAGGGTCGCGTCAATCGCTTCGCTGACGCCGACCGAGACCATCACCTCGGTTCGTGGGTCATAGCTGACGCCGTAGCGCCGCTGCAGCATCGCAGCGATGGCCTCGCGCAGCTCCAGCGTGCCATAGTTGGAGGTGTAGTGCGTCTCGTGCTGCTGGATGGCGGCGATGGCGGCCTGGCTGATATGCTCCGGCGTGACGAAGTCGGGTTCGCCAACGCCTAACGAGATGACATCGGGCATGGTCGCCGCGATGTCGAAAAACTTGCGGATCCCCGACGGCTTGATCGCGCGGACGCGCGCCGAGAGCATCTCGCGCTTCACCAGGCCCTCCATACAGCTTCCTCTCTCCGAAACCTCACCCCCCAGCTCCCTCTCCTCGCGGGAGAGGGGGCGATTTGAGTGCGCAGCGCTGCGCTGGGGGAGATGGACTGGCCGCATGGCATGGGGCGAAACCCCGCCTGGGACGGCCTCTGTTCGCAAGACATGATAGCACATGAGGACTGGTCGGTCGCGCTTTTTCGGCGGTCGCGCAGGGGCGCAAGGACGCGCCTGCGACATACCTGTGATGCGCGCGTGACGCAATCGTGACGCAACCGCGTAGGGGTCTGCCGCGTACCCTATGTAGCGGTGGCTGGCGATAGGACGCCAACGGATGGGCTGGCCAGCGGCCGCCGCCACATGGGAGCTAGGGAGCGCGAACACGATGTACAACTACAACCAGAACGAGTATTCTGCGCCGACCACGCTGGGCATCCCAGAGCGCTGGGAGCGCGTGCTGACCTACCTGTTCGGCTGGGTCACGGGAATCATCTTCCTGCTGATCGAGCAGCGCAACCAGACGGTGCGGCGACACGCGGCGCAGTCGACGCTGATCTTTGGCGGGCTGAGCATCCTCGGCTTCATCGTCAAAGTGCTCGGCGCACTGCTGGGCCACATCTGGGTGATTGGCCCGCTATTCGGCTTTGGCTTCGGCGCTATCGGCTGGGTGCTGAGTGTCGTTACCTTCGTCGCCTGGATTGGGCTGATGATCCTGGCCTACATGAGTGCGAAGACGCTCATCACTGGCCCGCGCCACGAGCGCTATATGTAGCAGCGGCTGCGCACACGTTGGGGACGGCTTCTCAGCAGTGAGAGGCCGCCCTTTTATCGTGTCCGCGCCGCCAGAAGTTCATGGCTTGGGTAGCGCTTCGGCATCTTACACGACCAGTTCTTCGATGCGCCCGCCTCGCACATGTGGCACGTCCGTATCTGGCGCGTCCTCGAAATAGAGTTCCAGCGCCTCCTGGATGGCGGCTCGCGCTTCTTCCGGCGTTGCGCCAAAGCTGGACACTTCCACGTTGAGCGCCTGTGCGACCCATTGGTCGTCTTCCTGGTAGATGACGACCTCAATTGTGCGGCTCATGACGTCCTCCAAACGATGTGTCCGCTAGCAGAGCGGCAACCGATACGTTCACCACTGGCGCTCGATTACGCAAGAGTAGCTCCCACCCGCGCGATAACGCCGCTGAGCAGGGCGATGCGCGGCGCGATGCTGGCGATCTCGATGTATTCGCCGGGATTGTGCGCGTGGCCACCCACCGGACCGAGGCCATCGAGGGTGGGCGCGCCGATAGCGGCGGCGGTGTTGCCGTCGGAGCCGCCACCTGTGGCCCCGCCCGTCAGTGTGTAGCCAAGCTCGCGCGCCACCGTCTCGGCCAGCGCGAAGAGGTGGGCGCTGGCCTCGCTCTGCGTGAATGGCTGATGCAGGAAGCCGCCAGAGAGCTGCGTCTCGGTCTCCGCGATGGTCGGCGCCGCCTCGGCGATGGCGCGCAGGGCCGCCTCGACCGCCGCGACGCCGGCTGGATCGGGAGCGCGCACATCCACCAGCGCATGCGCGTGTTCGGCGACGATGTTGGGGCGCTCGCCGCCCTGCACGACGCCGACATTCAGCGTCACGCCGGGGATCGTTCCATTGAGCGCATGCACGGCGAGCAGGCGGTGCGCTAGCTCGACGATGGCGTTACGCCCCTTGCCTGGCTCGACACCCGCGTGCGCCGAGAGGCCGGTGACATCCAGCCGGAAGGTAGCGACACCTTTGCGCGCGATGGTCACTTTGTCCACGCGCGAATTTGGCTCCAGCACGAGCACGGCGTCGGCCTGGCTGGCCAGATGCGCGACGAGGTCATGGCTGGAGGGCGAGCCGATCTCCTCATCGCTGTTGCAGAGCATCACCAGCTCGGCCCATGGCGCCTCATCGCGCAGCAGGCGCGCAGTGTAGACGCCGACGAGCAGCCCGCTCTTCATGTCCATCACGCCGGGACCGTAGGCGCGGCCCTCCTCGACACGGAACGGACGCCGCCCGACCTCGCCCTCTGGGAAGACCGTATCCATGTGGCCGATCAGCAGGATGCGCCCTTTGCCAGCGCCGGGCCAGCGCGCGACCAGATGCGGGCCATACTGCTTGCCATCCACCCGCTCGACCAGCGCGCCCGACGCCTCGAAGCGCCACTGGAGCGCATCGGAGACGCGCGCGACCCCGGCGGGCGTATAGGTTCCTGAGTCAATGTTGACAAGCTGCGCGAGGTCGCTGAGAAAGCTCTCGACCTGCGCCTGCGCGGCTTCCAGAACGGCGGTTGTCTCCATCGGCGTGCTCTATCCCTCCAGCGCTCTCCAGCAACCATCTGATCGCAGCGACGACATGCGCTCCACTACTCCAGCGCGCCGTGAACCAGCTCGCCGCCAATCAGCGTGGCGGCCACCTGCGCGCCCGCGATGCGTTGCTGTGGCACGGCGAACGGGTCTTCGGCCAGCACGACGATATCAGCCAGCTTGCCCGGCGCCAGCGACCCCTGATTTCGCTCCTGCCCACCGGCGTAGGCGGCGCCTGCGGTGTAGGCGTGTAGCGCCTGCTGGAGTGTCAGCGCCTGATCGGGCAGCCAGGGCGGCGCGTCGGGCGTGCGGTCGTCGTAGCGGTTGATCGCCGCATGCAGGATGCGCAGCGGGTCGCAGGTATCCACTGGCGTATCGGAGCCGAGCGCGACAGGGATACCCAGCTCGCGCATCGTATTGTAGGCGTAGGCGCGCCGATAGCGGTCGCCCCAGTAGCGCTCCGCTGTATAGCGGTCCACGACGGCGTGGAAGGGCTGCACCGAGGCCACCACACCCAGCCGCGCCATCCGCTGCAAGTCTTCGATGCGCGCCAGTTGCACATGCTCCAGGCGGATGCGCTGCGCATGCAGCGTGCCTGCTTGTCGCCCCGCCTCGATGCCATCGAGCGCGGTCTTCACTGCGCGGTCACCGATCGCGTGAATCGCCATGCCAACGCCGCCCTGCGCCGCCTCGCGCACGACCCGCTCGATCTCCTCTTCGCCGGTGGTCAGCAGGCCCGTCTTGCCCGCGCTCCCCTCATATGGATCGAGCATCGCGGCGGTCTGCGAGCCGAGCGCGCCGTCCATGAAGATCTTGATGCCGGCGAGGCGCAGCATATCGTCGCCGAAGTCCGCCTGGAGGCCGAGCTGCAGCGCCTGGGGCAACTTGGCGCGCTGGATGTAGTAGAGGACGCGCGGCCCCAGCTCTCCGCTCGCGCGCAGCCGCTGCATCAGCCGCAGCGCCCGGTCGTCCTCGATATTGTGGACGCCGGTGACGCCGCGAGCGCACAGCTCGGCGAAGACGCGGCGCAGCTCGGCCAGCACCGCCTCGTCTGAGTGTGGCTCGACCACGCGATAGACCAGCGCGGTCGCGTC